>NZ_JBNGOS010000002.1:230651-279968 GCF_050589685.1 Saccharicrinis sp. 156 | reverse complement strand
TTGGTCTGGTAGTTCAGCTGGTTAGAATGCCGGCCTGTCACGCCGGAGGTCGCGGGTTCGAGTCCCGTCCAGACCGCGAAGAAGGGAAGCAGTTTTTGTTTCCCTTCTTTTTGTTTATAATCACTGACAACGTAGCATTTTAACTTTTCTTTGCAGGACTTCCATCAAAAACAGATTGGATAATACCAGGGAGAAAGCATAAAATATATCTTCCAACGGAATAGTAAGAATCCTTATCCCCATAAAAACATGGGGGCTATACCAAACGATTTCATTTTCTATTCCGAACCCGGTCAATATTCCATTAACGATAAAAAAGGGAATCAATATTACGGGAAACACCCAGAAATAAACACTTAACAACTTCCAATCATAAATAAATGCCAGAATTAATACAAATACCAAGCTTGAAAAATTAATAATGGTATATGGCAAATGAGAAAACCTCATTACAATTAAAAAAGAAGCTATCAATAACAAAGTTGCAAGTGTAGCGGTTATCTTCTTTGAGAAACTTAAAAAAGGAAAATAGTGTTTTAAGGAATGAAACGTAAAAACACAACAATAAGGAATCACGACAAAAAACAATACTTCTTCTACCGGAAGATTAAATATGTAATATCCACTTAAGTAACTTTCATTAAATCCCCAATAACGGTTTTCAGTAAAAAAATAGTCCCAAATTAAATATGGAATAGCAACTAATAAAATAGAGGTAAATAAAGAAGGCCAATACTTATAAAACTTTAATTTAGGGTGGAAACTATACAAAAAAGGAATCGAACCGGAGCATATTAGAATCCAGAAATACAAACTCATAATAAATCCTTGTTTAATTTTTTTGTTTCTTCTTCAGCTTCTCCTGCTTAAAATATTTAAATGGGAATATTAACAAACCAAAACACTCCCCATGCTCCGGAGAATGATGCCTGTGGTGCATTGAATGTGCCAATATAACCGAACGAACGTAAGTAGGTTTCCAACCTTTCAACCACTTTAGTCTGCGGTGAAAAACAACCTCATGAAAGATAAAATATGCGAACCCGTATACAGTAATACCAATAGCTACACTCAAAAGAACATTGCTGGGCAACAAACTCCCCAAAATGTAACAAATCATTGAGGGAATAGCAAAAATCACAAAAAACCAGTCATTTTTTTCAAAGAAAGAACTCCGATGTATCTCTTTCGGAAAATGATGATCCTCATGCAAGTTCCACAAAAAACCGTGCATAACGTATTTATGAGCAAACCAGGCCACCCCTTCCATAAAAACAAATGTTGCGGTGCCAATCAATATTAAAAAATAAATCTGCATCACCTTATCTTTAAAAAATTAAAACAATCCAATCTTTATAACAATATAAGCTTTTGCCAACAAAATGACTTTACGCAAGTTAGAAATTCTTATCCGCTTTTTCATCAATTCTTCCGCTTTTGTCCGCTCAATTTTTTTAGTCAATCCCAAATAATAGACATAGGCAATATAAACGCCTAGTCGAGCGTTTTTAGGTAGTTTCTTTATGCCCTTCAAGGCGATCCTATAATCATGGTAAATGTCCTTCAGTATTTCATTTTTACTGCCCTCCTCCAATTTAGAATGACGCAGTTGCGGAAAGTAGGCCCTATGCAATTCTTCCATATCGTCTTTAACATCACGCAGAAAATTTACCTTTTGAAAAGCAGAACCCAGCTTGGTAGCACTATGTTTTAAATCATCGTACATTTGACGATCCCCATTAACAAAAACTTTAAGGCACATAAGTCCAACCACATCGGCCGAACCATAAATATATTGCTTCAGCTCGAGCTCATTGTAGGATGTCTTGTATAAATCGGCCCGCATACTCTTCAGGAAGGCTTGTATTAATTCTTCTGGTATATCGTATCTTTTAACCGTGTGTTGAAAAGAATTTAATATTGGGTTTAGACTTATTCCTTCGGATAATGATTTATATAAATCGCTTTCAAAATCATCCAGTAATTTTACCTTGTTATATTGATGAAAGGAGTCAACAATTTCATCCGCAAAGCGAACAAACCCATAAATACTATAAACGGCCTGACGTATAGCGGAATTTAAGCACCTAACACCAATACTAAAGGAGGTGCTGTAGGATCGTGTTACCAATTTACTACATCGATAACTTACTTTATCAAAAAGTAATTTATTATTATTGTTTTTCTCAATCTCTTTTTTATATGTAATTATAAGTTCAGGGACAGTCTTGATATTATTTCCTGCTGCCACCACCCCTATCGCATTATCGTAATCTTTATTATCCATCAAGCTGTCTTTTTTACTAACTATAACTAATTAATCTTATTCAAGTATTGGGTAACCAAGTCAGATACTATTTTACCCGAAATAATTGTTGGAGGCACACCCGGACCAGGAACTGTTAACTGACCGGTGTAGAACATGTTTGCTAATTTTTTATTTTGTAATTTAGGTTTTAAAAATGCAGTTTGTCTTAAAATATTTGACAAACCATATGCATTACCACCATAAGCATTGTAATCTGTTTTAAAATCGTTAACACAGTATGACTTCTTAAGTACAACATTATCTTTAACAGATTGTTGCGTAATCATTTCAAGCCGTCGTATAATTTCTTCGAAATACCTATCCCTAATTTCAGCTGAATCCTTAAGGCCTGTTGCGATAGGAATTAAAAATATGGCACACTCATTACCTTCCGGAGCACAGCTCTTATCGGTCATACTAGGGAAACTAGCGTAAAACAAAGGGTTTTTGGGCCATTCTTTTGAATCATATATACTAAATGCATGTTGATTGAACGAAGTATCAAAAAACAAAGTATGATGTTCCAAATTTTTTAGCTTTTTATTAAAACCTACATAAAACAATAAGGCCGACGGGGCAAAAACCTTTTTACTCCAATAGGATTCCCGGTAATTTCTATCTTTTTTTTCCAATAAAGTTTCTGTATGGTGATAATCGGCTCCGGAAACAACAACGTCCGCCTCCCTATAATCACCGTTTACCATAATTCCTTTCACTTTGCCATTCTCAGAAATAATTTTTTGAACCTCAGAGTTAAAATTCAGTCCAATGCCGTTTTCTTTAGCTAACCGTTCAAATGCTTGCACAACGCTGTACATCCCCCCCTCCGGGTACCAGGTTCCCAACACCATATCGGCATAGTTCATAAAGCAATAAAAAGCAGGCGTATTTTGCGGCTTTGCACCGAGAAACAGTACGGGAAATTCCAATACCTGTCTTAAACGATGACTCTTCACTCCGGAACGAACCATTTTGGTGATAGATTTTACAAACTGTCCAAGTCTTTTTACAGTAGCTGGAGTTATGAGCTCAAGGGGTGATTTACCCGGCATATAAACCACTTTATCCATGGCCACCTTGTAGTTGTAACCAGCATATTTTAAAAACTTCTTAAGAAATTCGCCACCCCCTTTTTCTTCTTTTTCAAACAAAGCATAAATCCCCTTCAAGTCAGCCGAAATATCCATTAAATCATCTGGCCCAAAAAAGACCCTGTAACCCGGATCTAGTCGCAGGAGTTTATAGTAGTCGCTTGGTTTTTTGTCGAAATCGGAGAAAAAACGTTCAAAAACATCCGGCATCCAATACCAGGTGGGCCCCATATCAAATTTAAAACCAGCCTCTGAAAACTGCCTGGCCCTGCCTCCACTCATCTTATGCCTTTCATAAACGCTAACCTCACAACCTTTGCTGGCTAAATAGTTGGCTGCAGAAAGCCCTGAAAAACCGGCACCTATAATCGCAACTTTCTTATGGGAAATATCTTTCATTTCATATCAAATTTTAAGGTTAGTATCCATTAATTTACCTAAGAAAACATCTACAACTCATTTAGTTTATAAACATTATATAGCCAATTTACAACATGTATGTACCAATTGCATTTATTTTCCAGGTTTTAAATTGTTATACATCCTCAAAATACCGACGGAATAAGAATCAATTGAACAATAGGAATAGGTCGATCTGCCATTTACTAAACATACCCCTACTATTTTTGTTCATGTATAATTTATATATATTAAACAACACACAAAATGCATTCAACTGGAAAGAATGGATTAGCCCCCTTTAAATCTTTGCAGACATAGGCTATAATACGTTATATGTATGGGATTTATGTTGTTTGAATAAAAAAGAGGATAGTCGGAGCAATGGATCTGTTGACTGTATGTTTTCCATGGCAAAAGTATCTGACACGGCAAAAATCCTGACCTATCTTTTCTAGATCCATTTCGCAATGGACAACCTTGCCCGCTACTTAGGGTTGGCTACTTAACCCATAGCGGACTTCCACTGAGTGGCTACTTGCCATATGCGGCATAAACAAAAAAAACCCGTTCAAATCAATGAACGGGTAATAATATCAATAGGAATGAAATCTTAATTTTCTTTAGCCTTCCAATCTCGAGCAGTCTCGTACATGGCAATTACATTTTCAACCGGTGTTTCAACTTTAATTTTATGGCTTGGACCCAGAATAAAGCGTCCGCCAGGAGCCATCACATCCAACAAGTTTTTCACGCCTTCCTTCACCTGCTGCGGGGTGCCTTTACGAAGCAACAATTCTTCATCCATGGCGCCACAGAAAGTTATCAATTTCCCATAGTCCTTTTTAAGCCCTTCCGGATTCATACCCACCGCTCTGGTTTGGATAGGATCCAACACCTCGGCCCCGGCACTAATAAAATTAGGCAATAACTTGCGGACACCACCACAACTGTGCATATAAAAGTGCGCCCCCATAGCTTTGGGTTTGCTTGTAAAGGCATTTATTGAAGGACGTATGTAGTTTTCCCAGTGATCTTGTCCTATGGTTAATCCGGTTTGGGACCCAAAATCATCCGCTACACGAATAAAATCAATTCTTCCCTTTGAAACTTCAAAAAACTCATCAATAAAGGCTTTGTAAAACTCAATTACCCTGTCGCACAATGTCCTAAAAAATTTCGGGTGAGACATCATTATTTCCATAAAGCTCTCGCGCCCGATTAATCGTTGCACAATACGAAACAGGCCGGGAGAAGAATATCCGGGAGCTGTCATGATAGCATAGTCCTTATATTTTTCCAACTGCGCCTCCAGAGAATTAAAATCGAAGAGTTGGTTGCCTGGCCAGTTAAAGTCATCCAAGGCTGCAGGATCAGTCACACCTTCCAGCGGGAAGTCCGTAGCTTGCCAATAACTGAATTCGCCTTTATTAATACGGGAATATCCCACTCCCCAAATGTCCTTTTTACGCTTGTTGTTTTCATCAATTAACTGAGGCCCTACGTATTTTGGCTCTACCCATCTAAAGTCAACATCCAGATGTTCCAGCAGTTGATCGCGATTTGTAAAACCAAAGAAGGACATCATTTTCTCACCAAATTCCGGTACATCCCAATAAAAAAAAGGAACCCTGTCCGGAACATCGTTGTTCAGAGTTTTTAAAACTCTTTCTTTGTGGTTCATAAATGATGTTTTATAACTATTGTTAAATACAAGTTTCACTGTAAAAAACCTCCCGAATTTATAAATATTTTGAGAAAAAACAAATTACAGGTGTTAAATGTCAGAAATTCACAGTTCAAAAGACGCTAAAAACATCGCCAGCATTATTGAGCACGCTGTCGCACCGCCTCATAAACCAATATCCCTGCGGCTACCGACACATTTAACGATCCGATGGTTCCGGCAATGGGAATTTTCGCACCCGCATCACAGATTTTCAGCATCTGTGACGAAACCCCCTTATCCTCTGCGCCCATGACAATGGCAGTAGGACCCGTGAAATCAATATCGGTGTAATTTTCACTGCCTTTTTCTGTTGCGGCGACTATCTTCAATCCCGAGTTTTGTAAATACTCCACTGATTTATATAGGTTTTTCACCCTTGATACCGGTATATTGTGCAAAGCTCCTGCTGAAGTTTTAACCGCATCGGCGTTTATGGGCGCCCCGCCTTTTTCCGGTATTACTATTGCATCAACCCCGGCACACTCCGCAGAACGCGCTATGGCTCCCATATTTCTGATATCTGTAATTCCGTCAAGCACCAGCACCAATGGGTTTTTACCGTCCTCAAACAGGCCTATAAGCGTGTTTTCGAGGTCCTGATAAGTGATGGCGGCAACAAAAGCAATAACACCTTGGTGGTTTTTGCGCGTAGCCCGGTTAATACGCTCTACGGGCACCGTTTGCCAGGTAATTTTAGCCTCCTTCATGGTTTCTACCAATTCCTCATAAAGCTCGCCCTGCAACCCCTTCTTCACTAATACTTTTTCAATCTCCTTGCCCGAACGGATGGCTTCAATAACCGATCTGATCCCGAATAAAAAATCACTTTTTCCTGCCATAATTATTTTTTTATTATTGATAACCTATCATGTAAGTATCAATCAGCTATTTAATCCAATTTCTTTTTTTCTATCTCAGCTTCTTCCAATTTCTGGTGACAACTTTCCCATTGTTCCATTTCTTTCTCTAAGGAAGAATTTAATGCTTGGTATTTTCGCACAAACTCGGCGTCACTGGCATTTTTTGGATTTTGCATCAGCCTGTCCAGCTCCGTAATATCCTCTTCCAGATTAGCGATATTTTTTTCGCACCTCTCCACTTGCTGCTGTGCTTTTTTTACCCGTTTGCTAATCTCTTTTCTTTCTTCGTATGATAATTTAGTATCCAGTTTAACAGGCTGCACCTTCTTCGCTTTTGCAGCTTTACCATTAGGTTTCTGCTGTTCCAATCCTTTCAGCGACTCCAGCTTTTTCCGCTCGAGGAACTCGTATATCCCTCCCAGATGCTCCTTCATCTTTTTGTTGCGGAACTCATACACCTTGTCAACCAGACCGTCCAAAAACTCCCGGTCGTGAGAAACCACTACAACGGTACCTTCAAAGTCTTTCACGGCCTGTTTCAACAGCTCCTTTGATCGGATATCCAGATGGTTGGTTGGCTCATCCAGAACCAACAAGTTAACGGGCTCCAGCAGCAACCTGACCATAGCCAGGCGTGTCCTTTCCCCTCCGGATAATACCGAGACTTTTTTATCTACTGTTTCCCCACTAAACATGAAAGCCCCCAACAAATCCCGTATCTTTAATCTGATATCACCTACAGCAACATGATCAATAGTTTCGAGTACCGAAAGACTTTCATCAAGAAGGTCGGCCTGGTTCTGTGCGAAATATCCGATTTTTACCTGGTGTCCCAATTTTAGCTTGCCCGTATATCCAATCTGATTCATAATCATACGTGCCATGGTCGTTTTGCCTTCCCCGTTCCTTCCGATAAACGCGACTTTCTCCCCTCTTTCAATCGTGAAATCCACATCGTGCAGCACCTGAAGGTCACCATAACTTTTGGAAACATGTTTACCTTCCAACGTAATACTGCCTGAATGTGGTGCGGGAGGAAATTTTATGCGTAAGGCTGAATTGTCGAACTCGTCCACTTCAATTCGGTCTAGTTTTTCGAGCTGCTTAACGCGCGACTGAACCTGGACCGCCTTTGTTGCCTGATACCTGAACCTGTCAATAAACTTTTCGGTATCCTCGATTAACTTCTGCTGATTGCGATATGCAGCCATTTGTTGTTCCTTACGCTCTTCTCTCAGGGCAAGATACTTGGTGTAAGAAGCTTTGTAATCATATATCTTCCCCATCTGGATTTCGATGGTACGTTTGGTTATATTATCCAGGAAAGCCCGGTCGTGCGAAACCAACACAACGGCACCATTGTAGTTCTTCAGGAAATCCTCGAACCATTGAATGGATTCAATGTCGAGATGGTTGGTAGGCTCATCCAATAAAAACACGTCTGGTTTTTGCAACAGAATCTTTGCCAGCTGGATGCGCATCCTCCAGCCTCCGGAAAACTCGGAAGTCAGGCGGGTAAAGTCTTCCCGCTCAAAACCCAATCCTTTAAGGGTAATCTCCATGCCCGATGCATAGTTGGCACCGCCAAGGATATTCAAGCGATCACTTTTGTCACTCACCTGATGGATCAAATCAAGGTATGATTCCGATTCATAATCGGTTCTGTTGGCCAGTTGCTCGTTCAATGACTCAATTTCCTTTTCCAATGTTATCAGCTCGCCAAAGGCCTTCTCCACTTCTTCCCAAACAGTGCCTGTGTCATCGTGTTTCATATGCTGCGGCAAATAACCTATTCTTACATCCTTTGGACAAGATAGAGTTCCATTTGTGGGCACCTGCACACCTGCCAATATTTTTAGTAAGGTTGATTTTCCTGCACCGTTTTTGCCTGCCAACCCAATTTTGTCTTTAGGATTTACAAGAAAAGACACATCTTTAAATAAGGTAAAGCCTCCAAACTCAACCGACAACTTATTTACCGAAACCATTTATAATAAAACTATAATGAAAAACCAAAATTCTGGGATTCTACCCATACACAAACTTGATGAAGCCAAAACCAATCAGGTTTTTGCCTTGTCAAAGATAGCCGGAAAAATTACGATATGATCATTGCTTCTTGCCGCATTACTCAAGCGCACCTGGCAATGCCTTCACTCATCGCAATAATTTCCAATACTTTTTTTGACTAAAAAACTCCTACAATCCTACGCTTTAAATTAACAAATAACAACGCATTAAAATCTTCGTCTAACGCAAAGGTTTTCTGTAAATATCCAAAGAAGGACCAAAACCTATCACATATAGACCGTCGTTATAAAATCCGCCCCAATTCACATGCCTCTTAAAGTTAAAATTAAACTGAACTTGCTCAGCCGAATAATTGGAAATACAGTGCTCAAACTGATGACCGTACCGAACCTGCGCTCCCATAAAATAGTACATGACATCAAAACCCCAAATTCCATATCGCGAATAATTGACATTTCTTCCTGAGCGAATAAAGTATGGGGATACCGCGAACGGTTCAGTATGATACCATGTTCTATATTTTAAAGTAAAGTCTTGAACCATTCCATTCTGGTGGTCCAAAACATATGGAGTTAATATTTGCGTGTCCAGGTCATGTATTTCCTCGGCATCAATCGTCTGGAATCTTAACCAACTTCCAAAACCAATTAACTTAACCTGCACATCCGTCGATTGGGAAACCCCGTGCAAAGTGGTTATAATCTTAGATACATCCGCTTCATCAGGCGAAGGTATAACCACTACATTCACTTTATCATGACTCAACATCGCTTCTACGCCCTGAACATCTTGTTCCGAAAATGCGATTTCAATAAAGTCGGGCTGCATTCCCCGTGGTAAATATTTAAGGTAAAGCTTGTTTTTAATCCAGGCGGCCAACTTATTTTCATCAGCGCTAGGCAATGCGGATTTTAACACGACAATACGCGCGTTTTCTCTTTGGTTCACAATGTAATCCGAGTATTTATCGTAGAACAAACTATCCGGAGTGTTTACCTGGAACAAATAAGGGTTTTCGTTAAGCAATGGATTTATACTAGACAACGGATATACCATTTTTATTTTATGCTTCAACGAGAAATCTGATACCAGTTTTAAGTTGCTGGTATATGCTGGACCTATAATAAGATCCATTGCCCTAAGTTCGGGCCGGGCCAATATTTGCCTCACCTTACTGGTGTCAGGAGCAGTATCGAATGCGTACAGTTGCAGATTAACACCTTGCTTTTTCAACGAGTCAACAGCCAACAGAGCCCCTTCGTAAAATTCGACAAAAGTACGGGAACGTGGCGAAAGAACAGGGTCTTCCCTCTCGATTTCGATCTCTTCGTCCTCCTCGATTTTGGTGATTATATTTGCCTTACGCGTAGCTTCTATATCAAACGGCAACAGCAGGGCAACTTTGAGCACTTCTTTGTTTTTATAATAATTGTAACCTGCACAATCTACAGAAATGGTATCAAAATCTTCCGTTATTTTTTCTTCCACAACCAATTCCTCCATCTTGTTTTCTTCCCTTTTCCGGGCAAGGTAGTCCAAAGTAGGAATCTTAATTTTCATTCCTTTGCGAATATTCGTCAAGATCAATGTAGGGTTTGCTTGTTCAATATCCGTTATCTGTACACCATATTTTCGGGAGATGGAATAAATCGTTTCTCTTCGTCTGACAGAATGAACCTTAAAATCGTCTTTTTGATTGTTGCTGTTCATCTGAGGTTTCCTGACCTTGGCTTTAGGGATTCTTACCACATAGCCAAGCGGCAATCCATCAGGGTTTAACTCCGGATTAGTTCTTGCCAAATCTTGTTGGGAAACGTTATATTTTTTGCTTACCGAATATATCGTTTCCCCTTTTTTGATTTTGTGATATACATACTGTTTATCCTCCATGGGCGTTTGGACAGCATCATATTTTGTTGCTTCGGTTAACAACGCCGATTCAACCTTTGGAATCCGGATACTTGAACCAACGGCCAAAATACCATTTTCCAAGGCCTGGTTGTATTTAATAATAGTATCTACTTTAGTGTTATAATTTATTGAGATTGCGTAAAGTGTTTCTTTGGGCTTAACCACATGATAAACATATGTCGCCCCAGGATCATCTTTTTCAGCTTTTGAATTCGATACCGGAATCTTAAATATAGTACCAATCAAAAGGTTACCTTCCGCACCGACATTATATTTTTTAATCTCATCAATGCTCACATTGTACTTTTTGGACAGGAAATACAAGGTTTGTCCTTTTTCAATGGTATGATAAATAAACTCACCCAACTCTTTAATTTCTTCAGTATTGCTATTTCTACCACCTATTACCGGAATATGCAGTATATCTCCGGGATTTAATCCAAAAATAGAGCCCGGGTTCGCTTCGTGGATTTCTTTTTGGGACACGCCGTACCTTTTTGCAATCCCATAAAACCCCTCTCCTTTCTTCACAATATGCAAATAATAGGTTTTCCCATCCACGATGACTTTGTCAGCAACGCCTTCCTTTCCAACAGCTTGCGCCAAAATATGCGGCGACGTATGGAAACATGCAACAAGTATCAAACAGCTTATAATTGATTTTCTGATCATTGAATTTACGATTCTGAATTATAGTGCCTCCAAAAGTATAAAAAGAGTACCACCAAAACAAAAGCAAGTTGGCATAAACAAAAAAAGTTGTTGCAACATCTGTTCCAACAACTTTTCACCGAGTTAAATATCTAATTTTTTACATTTTAATCTGAGCTTCAATTTCCTGCATCTGGTTCTTGAAATCCTTGTTTGTTTCTATTAGGTTATTCACTGTTTTGCAAGCATGTAACACCGTTGCATGATCTTTTTTTCCGATTTTGGAACCAATGGTTGACAAGGAAGAATTGGTTAAACTTTTTGAAAAATACATGGCTACCTGACGGGCCTGAACAATCTCTCTTTTTCTTGTTTTGGACTGCAAGGAATCAACCGCTAAGCCAAAGTAGTCACATACAATCTGCTGAATATAATCCACGCTTAACTCCTTTTGTGTTTTCTTCACCAATTTGTCAACAATAGACATGGCAACATCTTTTGTGATCTCCTTTTTGTTTAGCGTAGCCTGTGCTAGCAAGGAAATCAAGGCACCTTCCAGTTCACGAATATTCTGGGAAATATTGGATGCGATATATTCAATTACATCATCATCAATGGAAGAAATGCCATCCTTATATAGCTTATGCCTTAAAATGGCTACACGCGTGTCGTAATCGGGCGTATGCACGTCTGCTGACAAACCCCATTTAAATCTCGACAGCAACCTATCTTCCATGCCCTTCATTTCAACAGGGGCTTTATCCGCCGTTAAAATTAATTGCTTACCCATTTGATGGAGGTGGTTGAAGATATGGAAAAACGTATTTTGTGTTTTCTCTTTACCGGCAAATTCCTGAACATCGTCAATGATCAATACATCAATCATCTGATAGAAGTTTAAGAAATCGTTTTGCGTGTTATTACGCACCGATTCAGTAAACTGTGTTTGAAACTTGTTTGCGTTAACATACAAAACGGTCTTTTCCGCAAAATACTTTTTAACGTCAATTCCTATTGCCTGTGCCAAGTGGGTTTTCCCTAATCCTGAATTACCATACAGAAACAATGGGTTGAAAGCTGTTTTGCCGGGGTTTTTAGCTACCGCCATACCTGCCGAGCGCGCCAACCTGTTGCACTCCCCTTCGATATGGTTTTCGAAGGTATAATCAGAATTAAGCTGAGGGTCGACATTCAACTTTTTAATACCCGGTATAACAAAGGGATTTTTCACAACCGGCTTTTCCGAATTCATTTGCATCGAAACGGGACGATTTCTTAGATCTGTCTTGTTATTCGAGGGTAATCGCTGGGTTAATGGTTGTTGATTTTTTTGGTGGGGGTTATCTACAACAACACTGTACTCCAACTTGGCTGAATGCCCAAGTTCTCTTCTAATCGTACTTCTCAAAAGATCAATGAAATGTTCTTCCAAATACTCATAGAAAAAAGCACTCGGTACTTGAATGGTTAAAACATCGCTTTCAATCTTAAGAGGTACAATAGGCTCAAACCATGTTTTAAAACTTATTTGAGGAATATTATCCTTTATTACGTTTAAACAATTATTCCATACAATTTCGTAACCGGGCTTCATTTTTTTGCTTCCTCTGTTTAGTGTTTTATGTTATATACTATAGATTTCCGATTACAAAATTTGTGAAAAAAATCTTGAAAAAAAAATGTTAAAAACCTTGACATTTTCAAATATAAACTATTGACCTTATTTAGAACCCCTTAAGCAATATTGTTACTAATTAACTGTAATGCAACCAATTGAACTCCTTATCCAATGTTAAACTGAAGCACGTTATGCAGTAAAAACAAAGGGTTTGAGATGAACATGAATTTTTTTGATTTTTTTTCACCCTTCACAATACTTTACTTTATAATCAGATATTATAATAGGATGCTTATGATAAGAAGGTCATTTTTTTACCAGCCTGTTTCCACGAAACATAACTATTTCGGCATCCGGAAAACGATCAATTAAATTTGCTTTTAATACTGAGACTGCTTCCTTTTCGTTTTCTTCCCCAATGGTATAGAGATAATACTTCCTATCTCTTTCTTCCTTTACATAAACATTATCGACCACCTCTGTCCCTCTTAAATCCAATGGCACCTTTGACCGTTTGAGCAAAACCTTATACACCGGCTCCAATTCTTTCTGCTTAGCAGGTGCCTTCCCTCCTCCAAAACTGATGGCACTGAAATTAACATACCGTTTAGGCTGAACTCTCACATCATTCAATAATCGATCTAAACTAACCGAAACATCGTTCATATTGTCGTATAATTGGTCATCGGACATGAGCTTACCCAAGGTTCCATCGCCTTCGTTTAAGGAGCTTAAAAGTGTATTAACCGAAACAAATGTATTGCTTATTCTATAGGCCAAACTATCCATGTTTGCCTCAACTAGCTGACCCGAGGCGGTGTTTAAATTCGCCATCAGCGAAGACAGTACCTCCCCATTTGCTTTCAACACTGCACTTAAAGAGTCCAGGTTTGCCAGGGTGTTATCCAACGTACCTTTTTCCCTTAGGCTTGAGTTAATGGAACCACTTATTTGATTTAAGTTGTTCATCATACCCGCAAAATCGCCAATACCGCTGGACAAGCTTTCTTTATTTTCGTCGCTTAGCAGGCGGTTTAGATTGGTGAGTACCGAATCAAGGCCTACAACCATGTTTTCCACCTTATCTTTTAACGGAAGTACTTCCTGACTCACCTGATCGGCCAAGTCACCCGTTACCGAAGTATTTAAAGTATCTCCGGCTTCCAGAAGCTCTTTGCTATTTCCGTAAACAAACCTTATTCCCTTTGATCCCATTAAATCCAGACTGTATATTTGTGCGACGGTATTTTTGGGAAAGTCTATTTCTTTTTCGATGGCCATGGTTACCAGCAAGTCGCTATCCCCTCCTGCAAGCAATGATATTCTGCGAACCGAACCTATCTGAAAACCTTTATAGTATACCGGGCTTGCTTCGGTCAGCCCGTCAATTCGCGAATATATACCATGTACCTTATAGCCAGGGATAAAAATATCTTTGCCTTTTAGGAAATTAATGCCCCAACCAAATAGAAATAATGCTAACCCAACGGTTAAACCTATCTTAGCTTCTTTTGAGAATTTAGCCATAACTGTGCTTTTATTGTTCATCAAAAATAAGAGATTTTTATCTAAATCACGCAGTCTGACAATTCTGTTGACCAAACAACTTGATGGCGGGGGTATTTATCGCTTATAATTGCTTCTTTATGAAGTTATTCATAAAAACGATTTATTTCGAAAAAAAAAGAGGCTGCCCCTTATGAGACAACCTCTACAAATCTGTTTTTTTTAGACCCTAAGGATATACCACAGTCGAAAATTCATTAATATTAACTTTGGGAATATTAGCGTCATATTTTTTATTGATCGCATCGATAAATGCATTTGCGATAATAGCAGAACCCCTGGCCGTGGTATGAACTCCATCTAAAGAGAAAGTTCCCCCGGACACAAATGTGGAGGTATATAAATTTCCGTCAAGTAAAATCCCTGTTGTGCTGGCTCGCAGCATTAAAGCATTTAGATCTACATGCGCCAAATCATTATCGTCGGCAAACGTTCCGATTATATGATTATACTCAACAGTCGCGGCTTTTATTGCGGACACTTCTCCTTCATCTAAAACATACTCAGCACCAAGAGGAGCCATGGACCCCCATCCCATTGCAGGATCAGTGATACCGCTAGAAGCAGCAAGCAATACTTTTTCTCCTGCTTTGATTTGTCTCATCTTACCTGGGTGCGGGTAATCCTGATCTTCCATGACAAAAGCATTGGCCCCGGCAACAAATTCTATCCTATCCAACCCCAACATATCTGATGCAGTATTGTAATCCGCGTAGCCAGCATTTAATTGATCCGCCGCAGCCTGATCGATTTCCAATGCGTTATATGCAATGGAATTAAAATACGGCAAAGCATCAATACCCGGAATGTTAGCAACAACGCCTTTCCTATCTCCGGTAAAGATACTTGATGCTACCGTTTGATAATATCCGGCAAACAAGGCAGGGGCAGTTACTTCATCCGCCTCTCCTCCTTCCAAAGCGTAGGCTAGCACATCATTACCCCCCACCCAAAGCGAAACAAAAGTTGGGTTTGCCGCTAAGGCATCCGTAAGAACAGAAGTAGCTGGATCACTTGCGAAACGATTGAAAAAGGGATTTAATGCTGCATATCCGGGTGCCAATAGATGCGACACCTTTGCTCCGGGAACGCCTAAATTTTGAATAGGTGCACTGGCATCATAAACCTGTTCTCCCAGAATACCCATATCGCCAGTTTCAGGAACCGGGGTTAGACTGCCATTCACGATTTGAAGCGTGTAATATCCTGTACCGTCACCGCTCACACTGCCTTCGCTTTCCACCAAGGGCTGCTTAAAGCCTTCGCTGCCAACCAGTGTCAGTTGTCCGGCAATAATATTCGGGAAACTGCTTTCCTGACCGCGTAAACCTAATGCACCGTCTGTGTATCCGGCCGTATAAGAATCGCCAACAGCCACAAAATTAATAAAATCCGCTTCCCCATTCGAGGCTTCAAAATCAACAGATTCAACCTCGCAACTAACCATTACCACGGCCAGTAACAACAGTGCATACTTTATTTTGTGAATCATCTTCATATTTATAAAAATTAAAACGAATAAGTTAGACCCATACCCGGCAAGAATGCCTGGCTATTATATGTTCCGCCGAAATTAGCAGGTACGTAACGCGCTTCTCTTTCCAGTCCTGCAATAAACAATAATGATATATCCAAAGCCAACTTCTTGTTTAACATATAAGTTCCTCCCGTAGACATTCCTACCTTATTCATCCCTGGTGTTTCGGGGTTTAAATAATCTTCTGATATAGGCGACTCATCAAAGTAGACCCCGGCACGGAGAGTCAGCTTTTTGCTTTGCTTGAATTCCGCTCCTAAACGATAAATCAAGGTATTCTCGTAATTTCTTGGGTTAGAGGAATCTGCCAATAAGGCCGTATTGGTTTCAAAATCGAAGAACAATTCCTTATAGGCATCCCAAAATACATATTGGAGGTCTGCCGCCAACGTCAATTTATCGTTCGGCATATATCCAACTCCCAAAGTCAAGTTGGCCGGCAATGGCAATTCTGCATCAAACTTGTTTTTAGCCGGAAAATAACCTCCTAAGGATGATGGCACTGTAAAATCGGCTTCGCCACCTTCCATTTTCATGATTACTTTTGATCGGTAGTTCAGCCCTAATGACAGATTGCCGGAAGCCTGAAAAAACACCCCCGCATTAAATCCGATTGCCATGGTTGAACCTTCCATATTTACTTGTCCGGATTGGGTTCCCTCAACAGGCAAGGCACGGCTTAAATCTACCGCACCAAAAACCGCCATTGCTCCTAGCCCAATTCCGAAATTATCACTCACTTTGTACGAAAATGTTGGCTGGACAATAAATGCGCTTAACGAAATATTTTGAATCAAATAACGGCCTGCCCAATCATCGTTCCATGTCAACGAATTACCATAAGGTGTTGTTATGCCTATACCAAGAACCATTTTTTTGTTTAGTTTTTTGGCAGCATAGGCATAAAACGGTGTTCCTACGGGACTTTCGGTTTCGGCCTGATAGTTCGAACCTGTTTTGGAATAAGACACTTTGGAAAAAACAGCGGTACCGCCAAAGGAAAACTCAAGCTCTTTTTGCATAAAGCCAAGCGCACCCGGGTTAAAATGAATAGATGAAGTACCCAACAGAAGTCCTGTGCCCGTGTGCCCCATGGCTGTGTTTTTCTGCCCCTGTACATTAACCTGATATCCTTCGGCATAAATATTTATACTTAATGCCATAAGAATAAACATGTAAATACATTTTTTCATACACTTTACTATTTTGCTCTTATTATTTAAAAAAAAGAATCCGTGCAACGTACTAACAATATTTTTTTTGAGAACTATTGAACAAGAATTATTTATCAAAACATAAATAATTATAACTTTCGGATTAAATGTTCGTTTGTTTTAAAGCAATCAACTATGCCACAACTGCTCATTACCTTGAGAGGATTAACAATTGAATCATACATATTGATCTATGGAAAGTTGAGTTTAGAGGTATAAAACCGGTATCTTATATTGGGTTGGACATTGGCAATAATTACAATTTTTCCTGCACGAAAGTTCTTAAGTGCGCAAAACGCTTTTTGATTTTGCCGTTTTTGGCAATGGTGGCTTTTTTGATTACCCGGTTATAATCCCCCATCCAAAAATAACTTAACACATGGTTTACCAGCTGACCGGAGAAATATTCGGAAGATTCTTTTGGTATCGCACTGGGCAGTTTATCAACAGCCATAACCGTTATGTTCTTTTTATCCGAAAAAGCAGTTTCCACAGTACCTGTTAGCGGGTTAAAATCGTAATAAGGTTCGTCAATGCTTGCCACCATTTTTGTTGTGGGTACCGAACCGTCGATATCGCAAGTAATGTCACCAATAATTTCAATTTTAAACAATTCAGATTTTGTATCTTCCAAGGTAAACAGCCTGGGCGATCGAGTATCCCAGTAATGTGTTGCGATATATATGTTTGCAACCTCTGCAAAACGTAAGAAGTTACTCTTAAAATTTTTGGGTTGTGTTTTAAAATCGTTAAATGTAAACGCGATGGAGTTTTTGTGCTTAACATACTGTAAGGGGTCGGCGACAAAATAGACAGGATCATTGTATGTTTTGTTGAAAAAACCATCAATATCCACCTTGAAAATATTACAGGCCTGCATCACTTCTTCAACCCCTTTGGAAACTCTTCCGTTTCCGGTTATCAAAATCTTATCGTGCCCGCCAACCACTTTTTTCAGTTCTTTCCACATTTCCGCTTTGCCCGAAATCCCGTTCACCGGAGCCAGGGAAAAAAGTTCTTTTTTAATACCATATGCCCTAAGGGTGTTATACGCACCTACTAAACCTGCAAAGTACCCGAACGCGGCAACTCGCACTTTTTTAGTTGCGTACAGATATTCGTAATCAATTAAGGTAATATTTTTATTGATGATTGTTTGTAACAACTGTTGATTATGCTGCTGTTTCTTTCCGGTATGAGAAAAGAACATGTATTTTTTACCTTCCAACAAGGTATTTATATCCACCTCCTTCACGCCCATTAGTAAATCGCAATCGGATAAATCTTCACTGATAATACAACCAGCCTCCATATACTCCTTGTCGGCAAATACCCTGGACTCGGAAGGTTGTACCAGAATAGTTAGGCCCTTATTGTCATTCAACAACTTTTTTGTGCCGCTGGGCGTCAAGGCCACTCTGGCATCCGGGCTCTTTTGCGTCTCTCTTAGTATACCAATAGTAAATTCAGTTATCATGCAGATCAATTTTCTGTCGATAAATTACTATATTTTTCCGAAAGTACTGGCTTATTAATAAAATAAATAACATCAAAATATTTGATTCTACTTAAATTTCAAATTATTAATGATCATGCCCCTATCTTTTTATAAAATCCAATTCCACGTAAAACCGAATGATATTTCATTTTTACTTTTTGCAATCCCAATTTTTTACTACTTTTGCATTCTTATTACCACATGGGGATGACTTGGATTCGACAGCAGGCGAAAGTGGTATGTAAGCATGCAGAGCACAGGAATTCCGGCTCTCAAATCCCGGGTTTCAACTTTTTAATTGGCGAAAATAATTACGCTCTTGCAGCTTAATCGAAGTATAGTAGATAAGCATTATTCAGTATAAGATACTGAAACAAGACATCTCGTAAGTGCTACTTTCCTGAGGCGGCTTACATCAGAGGTGCTGGAAAATCGGGAACCGGCAGTAACAAACTTCGGGTTATTGCTTAAATAAAGAAGATAAGGTAGCAGTCGGTGGCTTTGATCCAGCTGTTATTCGAAAATCAAGTCAGAGCTAAGCATGTAGAAAGCATATGGCTTCCTTGACTGGACCAGGGTTCGAAACCCTGCATCTCCACCTTCGTTCTACGAAGTCTTGGCGGCGGAGGATATAACTCCTCCGCCCAGTCTTGACCGGGCAGCGATGGATACCTTCCATTATTTATTGTAATACTCTTGTTAAACCCGCCATGTGGGTATATTTAAAAATTTGCACATCTACCGTAAGACATAGGATAATAAAATAAAGCGGTACGACATTGAAGTTTTGAAACAATTCGGAATCTGTCATTGAAAATTTGAAAAATCCCTTCATATCAGCAGGCATCAGCCGTCCGGATTATTATCGGGATAGAATATCTCACATTGCTGTGTTCCAGTAATGTTGAGGTTTTGATCATCTAATTGGCATTTAGATAAAGATTAATGACAGTTTTGGGACAATTACTTTTCAGTTGATGCACTCTCGGAATGATTATCAAACAACAACCTGGTTTTGGGCAAGCTATCCGGATAATTCTTTTGCAGGAATTCTATAAGTTTTTCACGTACGCTAACTCTTAGATCCCATGCCGTTGGCGAATCCACGGCGCTCATCAGCGCCCTGATTTCCACTGTTTTTTCCGTGGCATCCGTTACCTGGAGCACATTTACATTACCATCCCAGTTTTCATCAGATTTCAGTATTCGTGTAAGTTCTTCTCGCAACCTATCAAATGGCACTTGGTAGTCCGTATAAATAAACACTGTACCCAATATTTCGGAAGAAACACGCGTCCAGTTCTGGAAAGGTTTTTCGATAAAATAAGTGGTGGGCACAACCAAACGACGCTTGTCCCATATCCTCACAACCACATAAGTTAGGGTAATTTCTTCTATCCACCCCCATTCTCCTTCCACAATGACCACATCGTCTAATCGTATAGGCTGTGTAATGGCGATCTGAAAACCGGCCAGTACCGTTCCTATCATTTTTTGGGCAGCAAACCCGAGAATAATACCAGCAACCCCGGCCGACGCGAACAGGCTGACACCTATTTTCCGGATACTCTCAAAAGTCATAAGCGCAATGGCCAGGGCAATTAATATAACGATGAAATTTAATATGCGCTCAATTACTTTAAACTGTGTGTAAACTTTTCGCGCTTTCAAGTTGTTTTTCTCCTCCACATCATACCTTCTCAACACCATATCTTTCCCCAGGCTTATTAATCGCACCACAAGCCATGCAACGCTGAAAATAACCATCAAATTTAAAGCATGTTTCACATACCCGGTTAATGTATTTTCAGAAGTAAAAGAAAAAACGATGATGTTTAACGCCACTGTGATAAGAAAAATAAAACTTGGGGTTTTGAATTTTTCGCGAACATGCTTGATGACAAAATAATCTTTTTTACTCAATCTTTTCAGGATTTTAAATAATGCTACATGCACAACCATGCTAATCAGTAATATAGAAGCGCTTATAATTACAATAGTGAGCCAGTTACCTTTGTCAAACTGGCTCAAAAACTCTTTTCCGAATTCCTTAAACATATTTCCGTCATTTATATGGTTCCTGATTTAACCCGCAATATGCATTAGAAATTCTATTACACATTGAAATTACTTTAAAACAAGACACTTCGTTGCATCACTTCAACTCACCAGAACGATGCTCTCGAAAGTAATCGGGACAAGTGATGCCTCGTTTCAGTTATGCCTTGATTTATTGTACTTGCAATGCTCATGACGAACCTCCAATACATAATCCGGGTTTAACGCCTTATTTATTGAAAACCTCAGAACTCATCCAGAATTCTCTTCTACAAAAAAGGCAAAATGTGCCGGATAAAGTACGAATATTTTCCCGATAGGAAAATACCTTTCAGACAAAGCACTAACGTTTAACAAACTCTTCATATTGGAACATCATACTATTATTGAATATTTCTATTCTCCACGAGCCGGAGGGCTCAAACTTTTTCTCGGTCAAAAAACAGGCAAAAGTATCCCGTATCAGGTCCGTTACAGGCTGTAACTGCTCTCACTTACTCTGCTAATTACAACACAACGCTAAAAGCAAAAAAACATGCAAAACGATGCGATCCTTTAAAATAAATGTTTTCGGAGGACATAGAAATCTGTCACTTTTTTTCATGTTTCGTACCCGGATTGAGGTTAATGCAGAACTAATAAATAGGTATGAAAACACTGCATAATACGTTATGTCTCTTATGTTACCCGAATCAGTTTTTGCAGTTAAAGATATTGCATCCAACTTTTTAGCCGGTAAGACCATGAGGTGTAAAAAAAAAACATTAGATAGATCCAGTTATTCCTATGTGACTTTATTTCACTAAATTGGTAAAAATACCACACCTACTCATAAATAATATAGCATTGATAGGAAATAGATTAGCTGACGTGCTCTTCATTCTGCATATAGCATCAAAGAACACACTAAAATCACAAAACCAAAAGTATGATTGATTTGAAAGAAAAACATTGTTTACCCTGCAAGGAAGGATCCAAGCCATTTGACAAAGAACAGATTCTTCGTTACATAAAAAAGATAGCTCCCAACTGGCAGGTTATTGCGGATAAAAAGCTACAAAAGGAGTTTCGGTTCAAAAATTTCAGGAGTGGAATGGCTTTTGCGCAGAAAATAGCGGAAATAGCGGAAAACGAAAACCATCACCCGGATATTTGCATCCGTTATAAAGAAGTTATAGTGGAACTAAGCACACATAATATTGTTGGCTTGTCTGAGAATGATTTTATTTTAGCAGCTAAAATTGATGAAATATAATTCATGGATTCCTGTCATTGTTTTTCTAATTATTAAACCCAAACAGCGATCCGATTAATTGGATTTAAAACCAGTGATAAGATGAAGTTTAACATTGAGGAAGATTTTCTCGGAAAAATTGAAGTGCCGGCAGATAAATACTGGGGAGCCCAGACGCAACGCTCTTTACAAAACTTTAAGATAGGCAAACCTGCTTCCATGCCTTATGAAATTATTGAGGCATATGCTTATATTAAAAAAGGGGCCGCACTGGTCAATCACGAACTTGGGGATTTACCCGAAAACAAAAAAAAGCTCATTGTTGAAGTATGTGATGAAATCATTTCAGGACAACACGTGGAGCACTTCCCCTTGGTTGTTTGGCAAACAGGTTCCGGTACACATACCAATATGAATTGTAACGAGGTAATTGCAAACCGCGCCATTCATTTACAAAATGAAAGAAAATCCGATAAAATTTTAATTCATCCAAATGACGATGTAAACAAATCACAGTCAACAAATGACACTTTTTCATCTGCAATGCATATTGCGGCCCTTAAAAAAATTTCGAGCGATTTAATCCCCAGCCTTACACTTTTAAGGGATACTCTAAAAAGAAAATCTCTGGAGTTTTGGGATATCATAAAAACCGGTCGCACACACCTAATGGATGCAACGCCCATAAGGCTTGGACAGGAATTTTTGGCTTATGCAACCCAGTTAAACAAGGGGATAAAAATTTTGGAAGACACGTATCCCGAACTGGGGGAGTTGGCAATTGGAGGAACTGCTGTTGGCACAGGAATTAACTCTTCGCTGGAGTATAATAAAAAGATCGCGCGCTGCATTGCCGAATTAACAGGTTTGCCCTTTACGGAGGGCATCAACAAGCCTGCTTTAATGGCAGGTCACGAAGCCATTGTTCAGGCGCATGCCGGTCTAAAACAGTTGGCTACTAGCCTCACGAAAATAGCCAATGATATTAGAATGATGGCATCAGGCCCCAGGACAGGTCTTGGTGAGCTAACCATTCCGGCTAAAGAAACCGGCTCATCCATTATGCCGGGAAAGGTAAACCCAACCCAGATAGAGGCGCTTTTAATGGTTTGTGCCAGAATTATCGGAAACGATGTAACGATAACCATTGCTAATTCGAGCGGCCAATTTGAGTTGAATACCCTTAAACCTGTTATGATATACTGTTTGCTCGAATCCATAACCCTACTGAGTGATGCATGCAAATCCTTTAGCACACATTGTGTTTCCGGCATTGAAGCTAACCAACAACACATCGAAAGCAATGTGAATAAATCCTTGATGTTGGTTACCCAATTAACGCCACATATCGGTTATAAAAATGCCGAAAAAATTAGTTTAAAGGCATTTAAGGAGGGCATAACCTTGAAGGAAGCAGGTATATCACTTGGTTTAATTACGGAAAGTGAGTATGATGAATGGGTAGTGCCCGAAAAAATGATCGCGCCGCGCGAGTAAGCCGCAAATTTACCGACCAAATTAAACAAGCCAAAAATCTGTTGAATGATAATTGTTCCATATTTGTTGTTGCTAGAATTTGACACTTATGAATATAATAAAATACGCTATGACATTAGAAATTATTTTAATATCCATTGTTTTGGTTGCTACGACAGGAATTGGCCTGACGTTAAATATTATAATCCGGGATCTGTCATTTGGGATTTGAAAAATTCCTTCATATCAGCAAACATCAGCCTTCTCGATTGCTATGGGCATAGAAGATCTTACATTGCTGTGTTTAACGTAATGTTTAAATTTTGATCATCGAATTGGCATTTAGTTGATGTCTGATGACAATTTGGGATAATAAAAAACGTGCACCCTCCTGTTTGCACTGCTAAACCCGGGTCAATCGGACCCGGCATAAAACTTGCGGTTTTGGTGGCGACACAAGGGTGACAGATGTTAGAATGTTTAAATTAATTCCCTAGGGCATTCCGGGTGGCTTCGTAGCCGATTTTAAACAAATCGCGGCTTTCACTTACACTAAAGTAACCATACTTTCGAAGTTCCTGAGGTTCGATATACACGTCAAATGTGTCTTTTTTAATATTGACGGAAGAAGCAATGCTTATTTGAAAGGAACGGATGGCTATATTTCTTAATCCGTCCAGCTTGGGGTTTTCTTCCAAAGGGTTTACGTTTACACCAATTAACTTTTTACACTCTTTTACGATGGGTTCTGTAGGAAGGTTGTTTACTAATCCACCATCAACATAGATTCTCTTATTAATTTTCCGAGGCTTAAAAAGAACAGGAATACTCGAAGAGGCTAATACTATATCTACAATATTACCTTTTTTAAAGTATTCCGCTCCCCCCGTTTCCAGGTTAGTTAAAGTTACATACAGGGGCTTTTTTAGTTCATCAAAACTTTTTGCTCTCAAGTTATTTTTTAGGAGTTTTTTTAAGCCGCCAATGTCGAGAAGCCCGGAATTTTTAAAAAGTACACTGACCAAATCATAGAATTTTTTTTGCTCAAAAATATCCAATATTTCATCGGGTTCGTAGCCATCGGCATAAAACGCCCCCACTATGCTGCCGGCACTAACTCCTGAAATGACATCAGGTTTAACGCCCGCCTCATGCAAAGCTTTTATAACACCCAGATGGGCAAAGCCCCTAACAGCTCCGCCGCTAAACACGATACCCGTGTCATATTTCCTGAATATATTAGTAATGTTCATCGTGTTTGCAAGCTATTTGTATAGATTTATTCCATCAATGATCTTTTTCATGGAATACCAAAACTGTCAACAAGTTTTTTTGGCCCCATTGGCTAGTGCTTCCCGGATTTTACACTTTACTATACGGCTCCTATAATGTTGTTTATTGTTGCCACAAAAAAAACCTTCCATCGAAAGTAAGATTCTTCATTGAAAATGGCCTATAGAACCCTGATTATTTTCAACACCGAAAAATCAAAATGCTTAATGGCGCCATGGTCCGTATGAAAATGAAAATCAACGGGCAAATCAGGATTGTCGGCCGCAACGCTGTAGCCCACCATTTTTCCCTTGAAAGTAAAAATATCTTCATCGTCTATATCGCCAACGCCAATTTCCACTTCCTTATTCAAAATATTTTCTAAATCTTTTGCGGTATAATTAATGGGTTGTTCTGTCATGGTAATAGTATTTAAATTTTAAACCATACCAAATATAAGAAAATGATTGGTAAAACTCGGAGGCAACCAACAATGCCTATCAATAGGATGTAGCACTCCATTAAATCAGGCGAATTTTACACATACCATATACCCTTCCTTTGTTTGTATTTACATAGTACTTATTTTACCATTTAACAGAACCTAACAGGTGTTGTCGTGGGTGCGTTGTTTGAAACCTCCCACGTGACTTGGATATCGCCTTATTTATATAATTGTTCCTTCCGCTTTAAAATTTACAGACCTAATATGTTGTAGGAACCCTTTAGGTTTGCACGGTACAAAAAAATCAGTTTTAAATCTCAACATCAATTGAATTTTCTTTAAGTAATTTGATAAAATTATCGATGTTTTGAGTATCCATATTATAATTACTTTCAAGTTCAAAACTATCCAGAAGTTTGCACTTGGTCAACAATATAGCTATTCCAGCCACGATATACGACTCCCGTATTGCACAATGTCGATAATTTAAAACAGGTATGCCTGTATGCAAAAGTCTGTTTCCTTTAAAAAAAACTTTGTTTAGGTATATACGGTGGTGCAAAAAGGGGTAATATGATCTCCCTTGGTATGAATGGTAAGTATAAGGATTTCAATATCCCCTGTGGTTCCGTGTTTTTTAATATTGGCTTTATAATATTTGGAGCCTAAGATACGTTGTACATACCGGTTAAGTTTCCAATCGTACTTTGCAAAATAACATTTCTTTTAATTATTAAACAGAACACCTTCCAGTCTGTCTGTTACATCATTTGTCAACATAACATTAAAACGCAACAACTCTAGCAATGATGTAATTACGGCTTCCAGGTCACTCTTGTCTACAGGAACTTTGGCACATTTAACCAGTTCGAGTGTTTTACCCGGCTTATTGATAAAAATATCAGCAACAGGGAGCGGTAAAGCGCCTAATTTACAGGCTCCAATAGCCAAAGGACTAATCCCATCCTTTAGATTTCCAAGATTGATTCCTTTTGCCAAAAATTCATTTAAAAAAAAATAATTCAATAACACATGAAAGTTGCCATTATATTGTAATTGCTTATAAAAATTACCAATGGATCCGCAAATGGATAGGGCCCCGTCAAATAAATCTGGGTATTTTTCTATTGTTAGTGCAGTAACCAAACCTCCTTCAGAAGATCCTCCGATAAAAACAGAGTCAGGAGGGAAATATTCAGTCGTTGAAGCAAAAAACGCATCCATTCTTTCACGCAGGTTCCTGATATCTTCAATAGCATCCAACACAATTAAACCATTGTCACGATAACTCGTAGTTGCATAGCCTCCCATGGATAAAACAATATCCTTGACTGATTTACCAGCAATAGAATAATCGCGGAGGGCAAGATCTTCCTAGGGTTACGAATCAACCATCCCATTTGCGTATACGATCAAACCTTTATCGGTAAGGGATTTCCAGTACCCGGTAATTCAGTTTCATACTCAGCTCCTTTAATCATACCGTTCATGGGAACGGTAACCGTTGCATTCTTTAAATCCGATACAACAGGATTGGGTTCAACAAAATCTTCCTGACAGCCAAAGATCATTAAGGATAACAGAACTAATGTTCCTTGCATTACTTTTTGTTGATCTTAATGAATGTTTTCACAATTATGTTTTTGAAGTTTAAATACAAGTTATTAAATATCAGAGACGGAATAAATGCTTTTAACATTGAGTATTGCGATAAAAATCGATGTAAAAACGATTGGAAGGACTAAAATGATACCTGTCCATTACGTTAATTTCTCTTAAAAATTCTATCTCCATGACCATTTAAGTTTTGAAGTATTACTTTTGTGATCTCAAATTAAAACACTACTCGGGTGCATTCTGTATTCCACATATCTTCTGCTTGAACAAAGCGCTTTGCCGGGCTTGGTCTTTCCCACCGGTAACCACCTGTGGTATACAAGGTTATCTAATTTTTTTTGAATTTTAAGGAAACAGCAGTTGAGCAAAACCAACGTTGTTCCCTACTCTATTTAATAATTCTATTTCTCGCACATAATGAACAAGACATTCAGTCCCAAGTTTTTCACCTTGATGAAAACCGGGCTTAACAAAAAACAGATTACTTCAGATATAATGGCCGGCATTGTGGTGGGTATCGTTGCCTTGCCTTTAGCTATTGCCTTTGCGGTAGCTTCGGGCGTTTCACCCGAGAAAGGATTAATAACGGCTGTGGTAGCAGGTATCATCATTTCTTTTTTAGGAGGCAGCAGGGTACAGATTGGAGGCCCAACGGGGGCCTTTATAGTTATTGTGTTTGGCATCGTCCAGGAATTTGGGATTAATGGCTTGATGATATCCACCATACTGGCTGGTATCTTATTGATTGTCTTCGGCTTACTCAAACTCGGGACCTTACTTAAATATATCCCCCAACCGCTGATCGTCGGCTTTACCAGCGGTATCGCCCTGGTTATCTTTTCTACCCAGATTAAAGATGCCCTGGGGCTGGATATTGAACATGTCCCGTCTGAATTTATCGAAAAATGGCGAGTGTTCCTTACCCATATGCACAGCACCAATTTATATGCGATAGGCATTACGATCGTCACCATCCTGCTATCTGTCTATTCCAGAAAAGTGGTTTCCAAAGTGCCTGGATCTTTTATCGCTATTATTGTTATGACCGTTTTGGTGCAGTTGTTGGACCTGCCAGTAACCACCATTGAAACCTTTTTTGGTGACATACCCAATAAAATATCCATTGAGGTTCCCACATTTCAACTGGACGGGCTCACCCAGTATTTTGCACCCGCCATCACCATTGCGCTGTTGGGAGGTATCGAATCTCTGTTATCTGCAGTGGTCGCGGATGGTATGATCGGGGGCAAACACCGTTCCAACACTGAGTTGATTGCACAGGGCGTTGCCAACGTGTTTACTCCTTTTTTCGGGGGTATTCCAGCTACCGGAGCTATTGCCCGCACGGCTACCAACATTAAAAACGGGGGAAGAACACCTATTGCGGGAATGGTTCATGCCATAACACTTTTGGTCATCATGCTTTTCTTTGGGCAATGGGCCAAACTAATACCCATGTCGTGTTTGGCCGGCATACTGATTGTAGTGGCCTATAACATGAGCGAATGGCGCTCGTTCGTGGCCATATTAAAGACTTCTTGGTTCGATGTTATTATCCTGATTACCACTTTCCTGCTCACCGTATTGGTCGACTTAACCATAGCCATTGAGGTAGGTGTGGTATTATCGGCTATCTTGTTTATGAAACGTATGTCGGATATCGCTGACAAAAAGATTGGGCATGGCGTTGATACGGATGTTATTGAAGACTACTCCGATATCCCCGATGGGGTTACTATTTACGAAATCAGCGGCCCATTGTTTTTTGGGACGGCAAAAACATATACCCGCGTTATTGAAAGTATCGGTTTAAAGCACAAAATACTTATTATCAGAATGCGACATGTTTCATTTGTGGACCAAACGGCCATTCACAGCTTCAAGAGTACCATCGACACTTTACAAAACTCGGGTGTTTTAATTGTACTTTCGGGAGTTAACGCAGAGGTCAACAAAAGCTTTACCCAAAGCGACATCATCCGTAAAATTGGGGAAGATAATATTTTTGAACGCTTTGAGGATGCGGTTCTTCACGCAAAAAACAATGCATTAGCCTGATCTATTCATATCTTATTATAAGATGTTAGATATAGTATTAACCCCAAACTGGTTAAATAAAATGATATTGATTTTAATGCGCTTTATACTTCTAAAACTAAATATCCTAATCTATTAATGATATATTCATACACTTTAGCGAAATTTTGATACTTTTACGCTTCAATTTTAAAAACGATTATGTCGCAAAAAACAGATCAACAGTTTGAGCATGTAATTAACGTCTGCAAAGATATCTTTGTCAAGAAGATGAAGGATTACGGCACAGCATGGCGCATTCTTCGCCCCTCATCCATGACCGACCAAATCTTCATCAAAGCTCAGCGCATCAGGAGCATCGAAACCAAAGGTGTCACCAAGGTGGACGAAGGTATTCGTTCGGAATTCATTGGGATTATCAACTATGCAGCCATGGCCATTATCCAGCTGGAACTTGGTCCCAGCGATCAACCGGAGATGGACAACGAGGAAGCGTTAAAATTATATCTCGACAATTTACATAAGGCCAAGAACCTTATGTCGGATAAAAACCATGATTACGACGAGGCCTGGCGAAGTATGCGTATCAGTTCATTTACGGATTTGATATTGATGAAACTTCATCGCACCAAGCAAATTGAAGACAACCAAGGACAAACAATCATCTCGGAAGGCATTGATGCCAATTATCTGGATATGATTAATTATGCCGTATTTGCCATGATACAGCTCGACTTTCCTGAAACACAACCTTCAAAAGAATAGATTATGCCCCGATTTATATTTGTCATCAGTAGAATCCTGGTAGGTGTCACCTTTATCTTTTCCGGTTTTGTAAAAGCAGTTGACCCCACCGGAAGCGCCATAAAGTTTAACGATTACCTAAGCGCTTTTGGCATGGAATATTTATCGGGATTGGTTATTCCGGCGGCCTTTATCCTGGCAGCCCTGGAGTTTCTGACAGGCCTACATTTATTACTGGGAATCAGGGTTAGAACATCGTCGGTATTAGCATTGGTTTTTATGGCGATTTTTGCCCCTTTGACCCTATTTATTGCCATCAAAAACCCAGTAACCGACTGCGGGTGTTTTGGGGATGCGTTAAAACTGAGCAATTGGGAAACGTTTTTCAAAAATGTGATCCTCACTTTACCTACATTATATCTATTTATAAACCGTCACAATTATAAGGATAACATTAAAACCATTCATAAACTTGTTATCACCTTAGTTTTTACCGGAACCATATTGGGTGTGTCGTATTATAGCTTGGAGCATCTTCCTATTATCGATTTTAGACCATTTAAAATTGGAAATAATATAAATGAGGGTATGCTTATTCCTGAAGGTGCTGAGCAACCGGAATATGAAACCACATTTATTTTGGAGAAGGACGGCGTAGAAAAGACATTTACCGTGGAAAACTATCCATACACCGATACCACTTGGGTATTTGTCAGTAACGAAACCAAAGTCATAAAGGAAGGGTATGAACCGCCCATTCACGATTTTGTCCTTAACGATTCGGAGGGGACAGATCAGGCCCAAAACATATTAAATAGCGATGTCCCTGTCCTTTTGGTAGTTTCATATCAAATTAACAAGGGAGCGTGGAACGAGGGCAAACAAGAACAAATTGTTCAGTTAAAGAACGCCCTGTACGAACAGGGGATAAAAACTTATTTCTTAACTTCCTCCAGCGACGAAGAAATCACCAAATTTGAGTTTGATGGAGATGCTGGTTTTGACTATTTAAATGCGGATGAAACCATGTTAAAAACGGTGATCCGATGCAATCCCGGTTTAGTGCTGCTACAAAAAGGAAATGTGGTGGGCAAGTGGCATTATAACGATCTCCCGGCTGCCTATTCCTTTAAGAATCCGATTGCTTACAGTTTAAGTCAAATGGTTGAGAAGCAAAGTCTGTTGCTGGTTCTATGCTTAACCTTTGCCAGCCTGGTATTTATAACTGTATTTATGCGAAAGAACAAATAATCCATATAATTATAATAACAAAACATTTTTTACGATGAGACAAAACATTGTTGCCGGTAACTGGAAAATGAACAAAACCCTTCAAGAGGGTGTAGCATTAGCTACTGAATTAAACGACATTTTAGCTTCAAAAACACCTAACTGTGCCGTTGTGGTAGGCGTGCCTGCCACGCACATCACCGAGGTAGTTAAAGCTGTAAAAGCTGATAAAGTGGGCGTTGCAGCACAAAACTGTGCCGACCATGAATCAGGCGCATACACAGGTGAGATTTCTGCTGCTATGGTAAAATCCACAGGTGCAGGTTATGTGATCCTGGGGCACTCAGAAAGAAGAGAGTACTACGGAGAAACTAACGCAACCTTAAAAGTGAAGACTGATTTGGCTTTGGCGAACGGTTTAACCCCTATTTTCTGTATCGGTGAGGTATTGGAAGAGAGAGAAGCAAACAAACAAAACGAGGTTGTTAAAACGCAAATCGAAGAGGCTTTATTCCACCTTTCTGCTGAAGATTTCGGTAAAATTGTGTTGGCATACGAGCCAGTATGGGCCATTGGAACCGGTAAAGTAGCTACCCCTGAGCAAGCTCAGGAGATTCACGCTTACATCCGCTCTGTTGTCGCAGACAAATTCGGTGCTGAAGTAGCTGATAACACTTCTATCCTTTATGGTGGAAGCTGTAAGCCTAGCAACGCCAAAGAATTATTCGCCAACCCGGATGTTGACGGTGGTTTAATTGGAGGTGCTTCATTAAAAGCTGAAGACTTCGTGGGTATAATCGACGCTTTTTAAGCTAAAATACAAGTACAATATATTAAAAGGTCACCTTTCTGATGGGAGGTGACCTTTTTTATGCGCTCAGCCATGTTAAAATGTGGGTAGCGATTCAAAATTATCTTCCGTGGTATAATTGGCGGGCGCTCTAAAATAAGGATTACCGTTTTTGGGATGGATCAGCTGCAGTCCTTTTACATAAACACCGGCATGATCCTGCAAAAATACGGCATCCTGGGTATTTAGTTCAAGACCTGTGTCGAACCTAATCCTTGTTATTATAGTATTCTCCCTGTGGATTTGAACCGGTTTAAGGCATGGACAACACAATTTGCCTGCCGGCACCTGTAATACAGGATTATAAATTTGCACTTTTGAACGTAAAGGAGGTTTTAATTCATTTTCGCCCAGCCTTTCTAAAACATCTTCAAGGGAAAGGACAATATCTTCGCTTGACACTGTACCGTGATACCTTAATTGTTTCAAAGTATCACCGTCGTAAATAGCTTCCTCTAATATTGCAGGCTGTACCTCAAACAAATCAAAGGATTCAGCTGTGCCCGCTACAGCGAGTCCGTTATTATCAAGCTCTATTTCGTCGAATACTGATTTAATAGATATAATCCTGTTAAACAAAGGATCATTCTTATCGATATAGATAGGAATCGATGAAGGTATGGCATCCAACATCCCAACAGAAAAACCATCTTCGGAAGGTGTAGGGTAAGCGAAATGAAGAATATTGTTGTTACAAATTAAACCTGAAATCATATGGCCATCCGTGTCTTTGGCCAATATTCTTCTTTCAATAACCTCCCCTACCGCATATTCCCCAATTTCTAAAACAATAACTGCTTCAAGACCAAGGCTTGGTATAAGGATTAATCCTCCGGTAAATATTCCGATTAAAAATCCCGTTAATGCACCAATTGTAAAACCTAATACATCACCCCAAAATCCGGTATCCACATCCAGGTCGGTATCCATTTCGAATGTAAGTTTGCCACCCACCAAATTGGGTTTCAGTTTCATTTCCAGCGACACATCCGCATCCGGCCATAGATCGATGGGAACCTCACCTTTTAAAGTAAATTTAATCCTATCCCTATTTAACGAGACCGCCACTTTATTCCAATGCCCCTTTTTATCTTCACCGGGCCTGGGAAGAGGATGGGAACCGTCAACATCCCTAAGTTCGGTATGCCAAATATTATTGGCAAACCTATCCAATGATTCCCTGGCCACACCAAGTGCAACATGTTGACCTACCGGTAAAAAAGAAACGACCTTATCTTCGCTTCCTCTTGCAAGATGCTGACCAACAGGTAATGGTTCCTGATCCTGAGGGGTAGCTCTGATATCCAAATTAAAAAGAAGAGCCATGGCGTTTTCATAAAGGTTATTATCACTTATGGCCCTCTTAAGAATTGGTGTATCTGCCAGGTCGCCTAATTTAGGTATGTCGATTTGAAAAGAAATACCAATATCTGTTTCAATAACAAACGCATCGTCAATAATGTGCATTTTTGCGTGTACCGAAAAATTTTCAATATTGGTAGTCAACTCTAAATTCCACTCTGGGTCATCAATAATAGTAACATCAGTAATAGTTATACCCAAAGGCAAATCTATAACGCCATTTGAGCTCAACGTTTGAATAGCCAACAATAACCACCCTTTGCCAAGCATTAATTCAGCGTCAAATCCGGATTGAATTCTACCTGTGTCAATCATTTTGTTATTTTTTAAAAATCAGTTTTCTCGCTTTTCTCAATTACTTTACCCCATCCCCGTATAAGCAATCATCGACAATCACAATATGATATCCTCCTTTCTTATACCAAATTTACCTTGGTGTAATAGAAAAGTCAATATAGACACCCAAGAAAAGCATTATCTTCATCCGTTAAGCCACACTCAGATTGATCCGGGGTTTCCATCGAGGGATTTTTTTAGACAAACTGCCCCTGTTAAAAACTCAGTAAAGGCACAATATTGATCGCTTAAATACCTTTCAACCTATATTTGCTATTGAACTTTTAGGCATTTGCTTAAATTTTAGGATACGTACCTTAACAAATTATAAGTACCTATTAACAAATCAGGAATTATGCAACAGTTTCGGCATGGCCTTACACCTCACATCCCGTTCCGGATTTATCGACATACTTATCTTTATTGCAGATACGCATCTTTCTTATGAAAATTTTGGTGTGAAGCAACTTGCCGATGAAGTCAAAATAAGTCGCGAACAAATTTATCGCCGCCTACAATCCATCCATAACCATTCTGTAAGCCAGCTTTCCACATAATGGTATTTGAACTCCTTTTGTTCCGTAACAAGATAAATCGGTTCACCAATCTTTAATGCTGATCCATTAAATATTTGTTTTTTCAATTTCTTTTGAGGTATTGGAACAACTTGTTGCAGACAATATAATGGTTACCACAAAAACTAAAATCGAAATATTTTTTTCTTCATAGTACTTTTATAATAATAGTTTCTCAAAATGATAGATGAAAATCTTTAAATATTATTGACAAGGAGTGTCCATGAGTTTATGGTTTTCCTTATAGGTTTATTTAATCCAATATAACATAAGTGGAAGATCAACAGATTAATGACTTCCTGGAATAATCTGCGGGACAAGCCATTCAAGCCAAAAATTGCTAAATAGATGAAACCGGTATAACCGGAGCAAATACTCAGGCCACACAACTTGCCTCGACCAGAGCGGGAGCGGGATAGCCAGTCTCGCCAAAGCCGAAATTGCAATTTGCCTTAATTATCAAGGTTTTGCTATTTTAAAACAGGTGAAAATTATTAATTTTGCGCCCGATTTGAACTATAAATAATTATATCGGGATGAAGATTTCCATGAGGATATTACACCGTTATGTTGGCTTTTTTACCATTGGAATAATGATGGTTTATGCCTTTAGCGGTATCGTACTAACATTTAGAGATACATCTATTTTTGAGGTAGAAAAAGAATTTATAGAAGATATTGGCCCAGACGTTAAAGCCGAAGAATTGGCGGACAAATTAAATTTTAGAAGTTTGAATATCCAAAAAGAAGAAAACGGTATCATATACTTTGAGATTGGCAGTTATAATATCGAATCTGGAATTGCAAAATATACCTGGCCCGCATATCCGGATTTTATCATGAAAATGGTACTACTTCACAAAACAAAGTCGAACCAGGCGCTTTCGTGGATAACTACAATTTCCGGAATTCTGTTGTTCTTCCTGGCCATCTCGTCGTTTTGGATGTTCAAGCCCAAGACAAAAAACTTTAAAAAGGGAGTTATTGTAGCTGCAGTAGGTTTTATTTTTACGATTGTGGTTTTGATGTTTTGTTAAATAATTGTGTTCAGGCTAAAACATACCTTGGTTTTAACTATTACACCCCTCATCCCGGTTACCACGCAACCGTACTTCCCCTGGCCTCAGCGCCTGGGGAAGCGCTAACACCATGAAGTATAGGGAAGGACTTTCTTATTAAAGACATCCCGAACACATTGCAAATTCACCGATTTTAATAGAGCTGGGACTGTTGACTTTTAACTAATTACTTCCGACGGGTGTCTACTTACCATATACTTGGATATGGCTTAACAGTTTAATGTCATCCAAATCGGAATAATCGTATTGATACAAACCATCCGTTCCGATCATTAACAGCACATCTCCCAAGGGAATAACATCAAAGGCATTGATATCTTTGTAGTGAGCCAATTGGTTATCGGTAATTGTCAATGGATCGCCGGCATCATAAATTTTCAGGCCGTCGTTACCATCACAGATAAACAATACATCATCATCAATACCCAAACCATAAGGCTCGTTCATAGGGTATTCCTTGACTAACTTAGGAGCTTCCATATTGGAAATATCAATCACATCCAACTGGCTTTCAATAGCACCACAGAGGTTACCTCCCCGCAAGGTTACATAGGCATAATCGCCTTCTACCACTACCGGGTCGCATGCTGTAGCATGACGGAATTCGGAAATAAACTGCGGATTGGCCGGATTTTGAAGACTGTAAATATACATACCGCTTTGCGCTCCTATAAAAAGCATTTGTTCATAAGGAAAAAGGGTTTCAATCTGCCAACTTATATATATTTGTTTCGCAAATGTAGGGTTGGCGTTGTTGGAAACATCAAACAAGTGCAAAGAAGCATTGTCGATGGCATACAAATAATTATCATATAAAGTGAAACGCGCCATAGAACCACCTGTACCTGAACCTGAAGTTTTTACACCATTAGCGGTCGCATCCATTGCAAAAAACTCCCCTTCCCACATCGGAAATCGCTGGTAGTATACCTCATGCCTATCAATAGCTGTAGTTTCGTATGTGACCGTGTAACCGGTAATGACTCCTTGGCTAACATCTATATGATCTAAAATGCCCACTTCGAACTCTGGAATAATATATGGGAAAACACTTGTATCCCTGTCCACCTCGGTAATATTGTTCATATCGCTGATGTCCAATGTCAGCAAGTCGATATAACTATCTGCATACAGTTTATCGCCTTTCACGGCCATATCTACATTACCCGGGATTTCAATAAAAGAAATATTCTGCGGCGAAGCCGGGTCGGCATTATTGATCACATGAATACCTTTTTGATATTCGTTGATAAAGATAAAATCGTCTTTGAAGTAGATCTTCCCGGCTTGTTTGATATCCACGGCACTTTTCATGGAAACCGAAGATCTTAGGTCGGCATAGCTCATATATTCGGGCGTATTTACCTGAATGGTTTCCTCAATTTTATCGGCACAGGAAAATGAAAAAAGCGCAAGACACAACAGTATAAAATATGATAAGATATTTTTCATGATCTGGTTGTTTTAGATTAAAATATGTTATTCTGTATAATGATGGACATTTCTTAAAAAGGTTGCGTTTCTTTTTTTTATTTTTAACGCAACTGTTTTAATAAAAATCTGTCATCTTTGAAAAACTTTGCCATGAAAAAACTACTGACCTTGCTTTTTCTGGTATTCACAATTGCGAGTTATTCGCAAGATAAGACAAATGGATACCAAAATTATACTTCTTACGCTACATTAATTGGTTCGGAGGATGACAAGAAAACCTTTATCCATGGATTTCAAATGGAACACAATTACTTGTTTAACCCCAATTTTGCGTTTGGTTTATCTACCGGAATTGAATGGATGGACGTTAAAATGGCCACCATCGGGCCTAATATTAAAATCATATTGCCTAAAAATAACAAACAGTCATTTTTTGTTGGGGCATCGGTTGGTGCTGCCATTGCCTTGGATGATGAAAAGCATGAGTATATGGAAATCAGCAAAACCAGCGGAGGAAGATTTGTCAATTGTGAACTTGGGTATGTGTTGCCTACCCAAGGAAGTTTTACGTTATACTCAGCCATTGGATACCGTTTTCAGGAATATTCTTACAAAATTGAAGACTGGTGGCTCAGAACCGTGGAAAGGAATATTACTTATAATAGGTTTGTATTTAAGGTCGGAATAGTTATTGGTAAATAGCAGGCCTGCTGCGGGTAAAAGGAGACAGAGAACCATTAGTAAACTAGCGCATAGGTTAGATTTAGGGCCCGAAAATCTCAAACTTGAATTGTTTTTTTCGGGACAAACAGATATTGTTTTTTAAGATGCTCTCTTAGTTCTCCAACTTACATATTTAAACCCCCAATAGTTGTATTTACAATTTCGGGAACAAATCATCCATATCAAAATCGTTATAATCATTACCCCTTACATATGGCAAGAAGTTACCATTGCGTCATCTTACCGCTCATTTTTAGGGTAAGCTACAAATCCTTCAACAATACGTTACGCTGCGATTTTAACCTGAGCTCCTTAAATTGTTCCATCACTGTTTTTACCTTAATAAGACTCTCTGTTTCTTCAAAGTGAAGATCTTCGCTACCATAAGTCTCAAGCATTTCCAGCACTGTAGACACCTTTAATTTATTTATATCTAAAGCAGGCTGATAGGCAGTTACGGCCCTGGAGTCGTTGTTCACCTCAACAAGCACTTCACATTTAATTAGGGTAAATATTACTTCATTGATTAAACGGATAGGTATTTTCAGTTCCTTCGACAATTCGAGTGGGGTCATCGGTTTCTCGCCATTTTCGAATCGCTTAATAATACTATAGGTCAATTGCAAAGCAACTACCCTTTTATACTCCACACTAACGTTTTTTGTATCTGCCTCAAACTCGAAACTGCTTACATTTTGCATGGCAAAGGATAACTCTGCCCCAAACATCACAATGAGCCAACTCATTTGCATCCAAAACAGAAACAATGGCAAGGCGGCAAAACTGCCATAAAAAGCATTATATCTTGATACTCCTACCATAAAATGAATAAAGTAATATTGAAGCACTTGAAAAAGTACTCCAGCCACCACCCCTCCAACCAAAGCTGAAAGAAAATTTACTTTAGTATTTGGCATGATAAGTATAAGCATGGTAAACACTATACATATCAATACATAAGGTAAGATAGATGAAATAATCTTTCCCACATAGCTTAAGGCCGCGTAATCATTAAATTTTCCTGAAACAAACACGATCATACTACTGCTGGATACTAAAAAAAGCAAGGCCACAATCATGAGGGCGATATAATCGGAAAATTTACGGGCAAAATTACGCGATCGTTTTACTTCCCAAATTTCGTTGAAACTTTGTTCGATATTCCCTAACATCTGCATTATCGACCAAAGCAATATCACTAATCCAATACCGATAATTATTCCGCTTTTGGCACTGGTCATATAAATATCAACCATTCGCAAGATATACTCTAGCACTTCCTGTTGTCCTGCCATTCTTTTTGCCAATTCGTTTTCTAACGTCTTATTGAATCCAAAACCCAGTGCAATACCATATAACATGGCCACCATTGGCACCACCGACATCAAAGAATAAAACGTTAAGGCCGAGGCCTTTTGCTGACACTTATCGTAAATAAAACCCTTTACGGCCAGGTACAGGATCCTGAGAATATTTACGATGATTAGGTGAGGTCGGGAAAGTTCAACTTTCTGAATCCTCCACATATCCTCCGTCAGGTAATTTATCAGCTTTGAGAGATATTCCTTCATATTGCTTTTTGTAAAGATTTATGGCGTTAAAATAGGAATAATAGCAATGATTAAGAAGAAAAAATAGCAAGTCGATAAGCCGGGTTCTGTCGCTCATTAAAGAACGGTCTATCATTTGTCTACGATTATGATCACTCATAATCTTTAGCAACCTACCCCTCACGACTGCTGAAGCACCAAGACGGGCCGCCCTGTATCTAACGAAATCGTGATATATTTGGTCTTGCAATCCTTGAGTTGCACGGCTACCTGTGTTGCCACAAGCACCGGTGAGCTCTTACCTCACCTTCTCACCCTTATCAGTCAAAAGCCTGACGGTTATTTTCTGCTGCATTACTATACCCTTGCGGATATCTTCCGGTTAGGAAGCAAGGTACCCTGCATTGCCCGGACTTTCCTCCTCAATAACCTGAACGATCCAATGAATCATCAGTTTATTGCGGCGATAGACTGACTTGCTATTGCTGCAAAAGTAATAAAAAATAGCTAACGATGGTTAACATTTATCTTTTTGCCTATGATTATTAGCCGCACACCGCCCATATTAATCTATGGTTTCTAACTGCAAACTACGGACTACAGCTAACCGGCTATACCCTACTCAATTTGATACGGTAAATACGCATCTAATTCTGTTACAAAGGCTTTGGGGTAACCCTTTGCTTTTATGTCATTCAACTCTGACATAGCGTCTTCGTAGGTATAATCTCCTATGGTATAGCGATAAACCCTATCTTTCAAATAAAATTCTTTGACATTCTCGATTCCTTTAAAGTAGTTTAGATAAACAGGAAACCTAAAAGCGCTTAATTGAATAGTGTATCGTTTATTGGGGTCAGGGACAAATCCGGAGCGTGCAGCTCCTCCTATATTGTATTTAGCTGTATTCACCACAAAAGCCTGTGCATAGCCTAAATCCTTATAATAAATCACCTCGTTTTTGGCTGCCTGATAGTTCGTGTAACTACCCACGGTGTATCGTACAAATCTGTCGGCACATCTAAATTCCCTGGCTTGTTCAATATTTTTAAAGAACTCCGGTTCCCTGGCAGGATGTTTTAATGCAATAATCTGGACTGCCCAATCATCAGACGCAGGTAATGTATTAACACTTACAATCTTTTTGGAAGTCCGCAGACTACCTAACTTATCTTTTCCTGTTTGTGCATTTATCCCTGAAAGGCAAACAATCAATAAAAAGGATAAAATATATTTAGTCATGATCTCTTTCTTTTTTAAATTATTTTTTAACCTTCCAAACTACTACTTCAATTCTTTTATTTTCCTGTTGTTCTTTTTCGTTACAAAGAACACCCCTTTTGCATTTATTTACAATATATCTTTCTCCATAACCTCTTGGAATTGTTGATTCACCATCAACCCCTTTGGTTTGCAGAAGGCTTTCTACTTTTTCACCCATTTTTTGGGTTTTCATTAGGTTATCTAACTTACTTCCCCTGGCATCGGAATGTGTATTTAATTTGACCACAATTTGCGGATTATTTTGAAGGTAAGTGGCCAATCTGTCTAAAGTTTTTTTACTTTCTTCGAGTAATTCGTTTCCGTTGTAATACAAAATCATTCCGCTTATGTCATCCAACACGTTATCGTTGAACACTGGCGTCATTGAAATGCCTTTATCATTGATATCGCCGATTTCCATAATATTTACAATCATTCGTTTGGCGTTAAATTCCCCATCTTTTGAAAACACCAGTTCAAACTCCTGACCTTCTTTTTTATACTTATCCGGAATTACGATGTTTAAGTTGCCGTTTGCATCAGACACACCGGTAGCAATAACTATTCCGGTAACATCATCAATAATTTCCACTGTAACGCCCGCTGCAATTTCGTTGTTAAAAGTGGACTTTATTTTTGCTGCCAATGCTGTCGGAAACATGGAAAGACCCTCCACGGTTTCCTTAACTTCCGGTTTCTCTTCCGGCAAAGCTGTTATGTCTATTACATCGTTTACCTTTACCTCTTCAACAATAGTTTTCTCCTCATTTGGTTCTTCTTTCTTTACTATTTCCACGTAAAAGATGTCATCATTAGCTCCCCTTCGGTTACTCGATAAGAAACCTCGTTGCGGATTTTTAGGATTGATGGTATATGAGAAATCATCTTTGGGTGAGTTGAAGGGTTGCAACAGGTTTTGCGGATTGGTCCACTTGCCATTCTTAAATTCCGCCTTATAAATATCCAGACCGCCATATCCCATATGTCCGTCCGAAGAAAAGTAAAACTTATTATCTTTACTAAACGATGGAAACTGTTCGTCACCAAAGGTATTAATTTCTTCCCCAATATTATTCATCTTGCCATACATGCCTCCGCGCAGCCTTTCAACCCGGTAAATATCTTTGCCACCTTCACCACCTTTTCTGTTCGATACAAAATATAAAAACTTGTCATCGGGCGACACGGCAGGCATGGCACAATCGTAATCGTCACTATTGAAAGGCAGTTCTACAGATTTGCCCCAGTCGTCGCCATCATGCATCACCTTAAATATTTTTAACCGGGTATCGTTTTTTACCCTTACCGATAGCGTATAATACATGGTGTTGTAATCGGAAGTAAACGAGATAGCTCCAATATGATATTGAAACTGCAGTTTTTCCGACAACAACTGCCCATCCTGGATTTCATTATCCACCAAATCGGAATAATACAGGTCCAGGAAAACCTTACCTGTTTTATCCACTTTACTGCTACCTTCATCCTGAGGTGCGGAAGAATATACCACTCCATCTTTGTAATAAACAGTACCAAACGACTGGCCTCCCGTATAAACAGCAGAAGGTATAACACGTATATTCTGATCGACCTGGTTATGCTGTAACGCCCATTTACAGGATTCAATCAGATCGTTGATTTCTTCAACGTTAACGTCCACTGCTTCCGTTTTTGCTCTTTCGTAAATCGGCAAAGCCATTTCGTAACCGCCCACGGTTTTATGCAAGGTCTTTGCATAAGTCAACAGGTCTTGCCCCGAGAGGTCGCTCTCCACCTCATTAAAACTGCTAAAAGCATTATCAATATCGTTCAGCTGAAAGTAACAATTGGCTATTTTTTTGGTTACATCTTTACCTATATTTTCACCTTGCTCTTTGGCCTTGTTATATGACATTAATGCGAGGTAATACTCACCTTTTTTGTAAAGTTTATCTCCTTTGGAAATATTTTTACCTTGCGCATTTAATGCCTGCATACCGGCAAGAAACACCAGGAAAAAAATTATGTAACGGGCAACATTCTTCATGATAAAAGATATTAGTTGTGTGATCCGGACCAAGGTCCTTCAATCAGTTCCCAAATCGGAACAAGGGTTAAGATTTAATATTATTGTTCAATATCGAACATTTATTTCATTTGCAAATTTAAGGTCTCCTCCGACTAAAATCAATTAAAAGTACCTAATCGAACGCATTCCGGCCCTTCGGTTAAAGGTAAAGTCGAATTGAAGACTTATTTCGTGCGATCCGTACTTTGCGTATGTGTTCAGGGTATTCAGCGAATAATCGAACGAATAACGCACCGTGAACTGACGGTTAATGATATACTCGGTCAGGAAAACCACTTCGGATATAGACCGATAGGAAACCCCTAACCAAACCGCATCAGCTAACAGCACATTGGCCGACACATCAAATTGCAACGGAGCACCATACACCTCGCGAAACAGCAGCGTTGGCTTTACCTTAATATCGTTCCAATCGAACACATAACCACCATACAGATACATATGCATGTTTTTAAAGTCCAGCGTGTTTTTATACACATCGTTATCCTCATCGAAATTGTTGGTAAACATTTTGGGAATTGAAAATCCAGCAAAATAATTCTCTCCGTAAAAATAGGAGCCGAAACCAACGTTGAGACCAATCTTCGATTCTTTTCCATAAAACAAGGGATCGCCAAATTGTTCTGTTATTGCTTTATTACCGTCGTAAACATGGGAGCTTACACCTAATTGCAAACCAAAAGAAACAAACTTTCGTCTGTCTACCATTAGTTTATACGATGCTGATGCAAAAGCATCAAAGTTATTGGAAAAACCAACGGCATCGTTTGTGATACTTAATCCGACCCCCAAATTGGTATCTTCAATGGGTCCGTGCACGTTTAACGCCTGGTTCATGGGAGCACCTTCGAATCCCACCCATTGGCTGCGGTGAATAAGTAAGCCACTGATTACATCGCGCGTACCATTATAAGCCGGGTTTAGCAAGCCCTGATTGGCAATATAGTGGTTAAATTGAACCATATCCTGTCCATAGGCAAAACCCGCCACCAGAACCAGCACCACGCTGATGATTATTCTTTTAAATTGCATATATATCATGGTCAGTTTTATTATTCTATGATTACATTCAATACGATGAAACCACTATCTTCTTAACTCAATATATCCGTTATATTCTTTCGTTTGGATAGCATCCCCAATATTAACTTCTACCTTGAACACATAGAAATAGGTACCATTAGGTAAATCGCTACCAATGGAAACCATGTTCGATGTGGTTGAGGTACCATCCCACCATTCATTATCTTCACCATAAGTAATTCCTTTAGATCGATATACCAGGCTTCCCCATCGGTTAAAGACTTCCAATGAAGATTTTTCCGCGGAAACACCATTTTTATTGATACCTACAATTTTAAAATACTCGTTGTATGAATCTCCATTTGGAGAGAAAGCATTGGGAATCAAAAAGTTTTCATCATCATCCAATTCCTTGTTTCCAACATAGAAGTATGCCGTGGCAATATCAGAGCGATATGCATAATCTCTGTTACTGATCATATACCTTACAGAATCCAGTCCATAGAAACTAGGTAACTTTTCATAAGTTAATGCACCTGTAACCGAATCAATTCGGGCAACCCCTATCGTTGTAACAAGCTCACCCTTTTCATCCAGAATTAAATTATTAAGTGAATCAACAAAACCTTCCAGCAACGTAAACCTTAAGTTACCTTCATCACCCGACTCTCCTAATATATCAATCACCTCATTAGTTATATCATTGGCCCCTAATAAGTCGCCTCCCGTTAGCACGCCTTTTTCGATACTTATCGTATCGTTTCTGGCAATTAAAGGAGAATCATAGAAGTTGATACCTTCTGTTACCCATACATTACACCCTGTAACCGGATTGCTGGCCATTACTTTATATATACCTCCTGTAAGAATTTCTTCGTCGTCAAAAATAATGGAATTCCCGTCTCCGTTTCGCACAGAACTGTATGGAGTACTCGTATCCAGTCCTTTATATAGCTGATATTCAATACCCTCTTCACTGCCGTCCATTACCACATAATCACCTACATAACAATCTTCATTGTCGGGGCTGGTACACGAAAGCATATAGGTAGCATCCGGCAACTCAAGTTGAACGATATCAATATCGACCGATGCATTTACCGAACAACCTGTAGTAAATAGAGTAGCTTTAACAGAGTAACTTCCGACTCCATATTTATTGTTAAAAAATTCCTTATTACCCGAACCGCTAATAAAATCAACGGTTTTACCTGTTAAATTGTCAATTAACTGATAACCTACTTCATCCTGCGTAAGTTCCACACCAATAGAAATACTGTCAGTTCCGGCACAATATTCAATTACTCCTTCAGTACCGTCCAATTCAGTAAAAACTACGAAGTCGGATGGGGATTCGCTATAAGTTACTGAAGCAGTTCCCATAGACTTATCACATACTGTTCCTGCAATGGCAAATACTTCGTAAATAACCCTACCCGCAACCGTCTCGTTTATACTCCAGCTGATTGGTTCGCCTGCAGCACTTGAAATAGTATCATTTACCGGAATACCATCCGCCTCGATTCTGTAGCTACGTCCAGTTTCCGAATCTTCAATAGACATTAGGGTTCCTGTGGCTCCGCAGACACTGGCGTCATCTACTACCACACTATGCGATGTAGGATCTGTTTCCTCTACTATGATAATTTCCTCATTGTTGTTGGTTTGTGCAATACAAGCATCACCACCTCTTGATTTCCAGATGGAGTATGTACCGGCAGTCAATAAATCAGGGAAGCTCAAAATTTGTGGCACACTGATATCGGTATTCGTACCAATTACTTCGCTCATTATATGATTACTGGCATCCCTTACCTGATAAGTAACGTCAAGCTCGTTGTTTGCCAATTGCAGTTCAACGCCAGTGCTTCCTGAACAATACTTATTGGTTGTCAAAGGTACAATGACCTGATCCGCCGGAGCACTTACTTCTACAACGGTAACACTACCATTCATATTGGAAGTACAACCTTTGTCGCTTATCGCCATAAAACTATACGTACCCTCTTTGTTCACTTTGTATTTAAGCGAATCCGCATCTGATCTTCCCGGGATAGAGGTCTCGATACTTAACACCCCACTTCCATCATCCAATTGTAATCTGTAGGTAAAATCAGCCTCTGATTGAACAACACCTAACATAGCACCATCCATTAGCAAGTCGCATGTTTGACCCGAACCGAACATTGAATAAGCCACTGGCAATGGGTTTACATTCAGTTGAACCCGGTTGGTCATTTCCATATCACAAATTCCATTGACACCCATCACATAATATTCGCCCTCTTCAATGGCTTCGCCAAACTCAATGGCGCCATCTGTTCCTGCAACAGATTGCATTGGTGACAGATCACCCTCCTTCCATAATTCGTAATCGACACCTATCTCGGTATCAGCCAGTCCAAATATCACGCCCGGATCACCGTTACAAATCGCACCGGAACCGGTAACTAATTGTTTGGCAATCACTCCTGGCACATTTACAAGTACAACCGGTGCTGATGAATAAATACTACAACCATCCTTAATGGCCTGAACTGTATATGCGGCATCATTCGTGTCTACTACTCTTTCAAATCCTATGTCGGTTCCATCCGCCGACATAATATTAGGTATACCAACGGCCGGATAATAATCAATCCCCACCTGCTTAACAAGCGCGTAAGTAACTCCAGCCTCGGGACTTTCAACATATAATGAATCCCCGTTATCGCAACCTGTTCCTGCTTCCGCTAACTTAAGTGTCACATCCACCGGCAAAGGTTTTTCGGTTATGCTGAATGGCCCATTGTTCATGACACTGGAACATGAAGTAATACCGTCTGTTCTTCTGGCAAGAATGATATAATCACCTGTAGCGCTAATGGTAAAGTCTAATCTACTATTATTCCCATTTTGCCATGATCCCTGAGCTCCAGAAGTTGTTTCTTCCCAGGTATATTCAACATCAGCTTCAGAATTAAGTATATAAATGGTTGTTGATTCACCCTGACAATAAGCGTCCACATCGTTAAACGCATCATAGGCCGTAGGTAAAGCATCAACGACTACTTCAATGGAGTTGGCCATCGGAGTTGTACATCCCACCAACGGTACCACCGCTTCTACGGTATAAGTTCCTTCGGTAGTAAACGGACCGCTAAATGTTAACGGTGCAGCAGGAGTGGAACCTCCTGTAACTGTTTCCATTACTAGTCCATCGCGAAGCAGACTGTATTCTACTCCATCTTCTTGCCCGTCCACACTAATATTTACGCCAATATCATCGGCACAGTAATGTCCGTTTGTATTGTCAATTAAATTATCCGTAATAATGTTTAAGCTTGCAGGCAAATCAACAATTGATACATCTGCCTGACCGTTCATTGGAAACTGACAACCGGAAGCTGACTCCACACGTACAGTGTAAGTTCCTTCTGTGGCTACTGTTCCGAACGAGATAGCTGCACCGTCGGCACCTGGAACCAAAATTCCGGTTTCTGCGCCATCCAGATACAACTTATAGTTAACAGTATTATCCAGCGATCCATCCAGTTGCAATTCCACTCCTGTACCACCTGCACAATAACGTCCATCGGAGAGATCTGAAGGATCAGCAGGACTTACAACTTCAAGATTAAAAGCCACATCTGAACCATCGCTCAAAATATCAAATGAACCGTTCATGGTTTGGGTACATCCAGAAATATTATCCTCGGCCTCAATAGTATACATACCCACAACTAAATTACCTGTAAATGAGATAGCCGAGCCTGTTCCTGTTTGCTGTGCGGCTTCTACTCCATTGATCAACAATCTATAAATAAAGTCTGTTTGTGAACCAGATAATTCCACATCGTGACCGGCACCTTCATTACATCCTGTTACCGAGCTTGAACTTGGTGATGTTAAATTAAATACGGTTGGTAATGGATGATTAGTAATAGTTAACCTATTACCATTGTTCATCTCCACTCTTTCCGTTGGAACGGCAGAATAATAAGCCTCTACCCTGTACTCATCGGTACCCGGAACATTGTCCCATTGAACTGCCACAGGAGCTAATGCATTGAACATAATAGAGCCACCTACCTGAGCGTCATCGGACGATCTCCATAATTCATACGTAATATCGTGTTGAGGATCCTCAACATATATACTTACACCACCATCACCATTACAATAATCTGTGGCTGTGGTTGATATAGCTTTGGGTAAGATTCCGTCCAATACGGTAACTGTTGTATTTACCGAAGAAGAACAATCGAATCCGTTGTAAACATATACTGAAACAACATCACCGTTGGCCAATAAGTCGGTACTGAAAACAGCAGTTTCGCTTTTTACTTGTACAACTGTTCCATTTACAAAAAACTCATACTCACTGCCCCCAGCAGCTGTAAAAGACAACATGGTACCACTGATCACTTTGTTTGATGGGCTAACATTCAGTGTGGGTACTGGTAATGGATTAACGGTTGCCGTGATTTCAGCTGTGTTCGACCCGCACGAAGAGGTACTAAAGCTTACTCTGGCAGCAACTTTTTCGCCATCATTTAATGTGGTTGTTATAAATTGGTTATTGCCATCCGGTCCCTGAACTGAGGTACCATCTATAAACCATTCAAACACATCGCCTCCACTAGCGGTAAAGGTAATTTCATCTCCGGCACAAATAATATTATCAGCATCAGAACTACCGATGCTTACTACAGGGATTGGATTCACTGTCATTAGTATTCCGGCATGCGATGCCGAACAGCCAATTGCATTGGTTACTTCAACAGTAACATTATCATTATCGGCAAGTGTTGTTGTTTTATATTCTGCTTCTGCTCCTGGCCCCTGTATGCTTATTCCGTTTACAAAAAACTCATAAGACACTCCGCCTGTTGCAGTAAAAGTCACTTCTTCTAATTCGCATATAGTTGTTTTATCGGCAGTTAAACCAGCTACCGGTAGGCTGATGGTAATATCAACCGGTGTACTTAATACACTACAATTATTGCCGTCAAATACTTCTGCCTCTACTGAAAAATCAACCGTAGAAGAATGTGTAAATGTATTGCTCCCTTGAACACCCTGTGCTACACCATCAATGTAAAACTGATATTGGAATGGACCAGTACCGCCGGGAGTTGTTGTAAACGTAACCACTTCGTTTTGACATACTGTTGTTTTGTCCGCTGCCAAATCTGACGTTGGTAATGGATGAACACTGATGGTGGTAGAAGTGGAGTTTCCAAAACAGGTTCCTGCATAAGCAATTACCGAAATTTTATCTCCATCATTTAAGGTATTAATATCTAATGTGTTCAATGCACCATCTTGTAAGGTTTCTGTTCCGTTACGCATAAACACATATCGACTAAAGGTACCTGGTGTTGCTAAAAACTGAATAGTTTCTCCTGAACATATTGTTGCACCTCCCGGGCTCGTAATTGTTAATGTTGGCACAGGATTACTAACAACTTTCATTGTAATGCTTCCCGAAGTATGCGAACATCCGTTAACCACATCGTTAACCACCACGTAAATTTCATCACCATCTTCTAATGTTGATGTAGTATACGTCACTGTTGATCCGTTTTGTTTCGAGGTATCTGATCCCCCTCTAACCAAATGAAAATCATAAGTGTATGTTCCGGACCCTTCTGAACCAGCAGCGTTAAAAGTCACCGCTGTTCCTGCACAGATAGTCGTTATTCCCGGAGTAGGTGCACTTACGCTAATGGCCGCAGAAACTTCATTAACAACAACATCAGTAGTTGTTGCAGATTTACAACCATTTACATCTGTAACTGTCAGGGTAAATGATCCAGCTTCGGCCAGTGATACCGGACTGATAACCAGGTTTTGTCCTAAACCGGTAAAACTATTCGGTCCAACCCAATCATAAGTTACCATTCCGTTAGGTCCACCGGATAAGCTAACATCACCACCTGCACAAACAGGCCCATCATTCCCAGCGGTTACAATGGGTAACGAATGGATGACAACAGCTAATGTTGATTCATCACTTGTACAACCGGAGTTATCTTCAACGGTTACTCCATATAAACCCGCATCACCTGCTGCTGCCGGATCAATATTTAAAGTTGATGAATTTTCCCCTGCTATAATAATTCCACCTTTGGTCCAGACGTAATTTACATAATTACCGCTCCCTCCTGAAGGTGTAGCGGTAATAACTAAACTCGTGTTTAAACAAACCGGATTGTTATAAGCCAAACTTACGGTTGGTTTTTCGTTAACATCCATTGCTTCAACAGTAGTTCCGTCACTTGAACAGCCATTGTTGTCGGTAACCGTAATAAAGTAATCACCTGCATTAACTGAAGCGGCATTTGTAATTACTACATTTTGTGTACTGGCTGTAAAACTGTTAGGCCCGCTCCAACCAAATGTGGTATATGTTCCCGACCCTCCGCTTGGTGTTGAGCCCAGGTTGATATCCGACCCCTGGCAAACGGGACTGTTGCTGTTGGCGGTTATGCTTGGGTTAGAATTTACAACCACTTCGGTTGATACGCTTTGCTCGCAGGTGTT
>NZ_JBNGOS010000002.1:0-230557 GCF_050589685.1 Saccharicrinis sp. 156 | reverse complement strand
GTCCCTTCACAGACCGGGGCGTTGTAGTTTACCGTTACGGTTGGCCTTTCATTTACAACAACGGTTTCAAATGTTGTTCCGTCACTTGAACAGCCTTTGTTGTCGGTAACCGTAATATAGTAATCCCCCTCGTTAACCTCTACTGCATTTGCAATCACCGCATTTTGAGAGTCGACACTGTAACCGTTGGGCCCGCTCCAACTAAATGTGGTGTATGTGCCCGAGCCTCCGCTAGGTGTTGAGCCCACATTGATATCCGACCCCTGGCAAACAGGACTGTTGCTGTTGGCGGTTATGCTTGGGTTAGAATTTACTGTGACAGTGACACTTGTTGTAACACTACAAGAAGTTATACTATTTGTTATCGTTAGATTATATGTAGTTGTAACTACAGGCGACACATCCCAAGAAGCAGCACTACTTGTATTTCCAGCACCATCATCCCATAAATAATCTACATTTGGATCCATATCCGTTGTAGCACTCAAAGTAGTCTTTTCGCCATAACAAATCTCTGAATTAGGGCTGATTGAGTTTATTACCGGGTTATCATGAACGGTAACCAGTATATTGCCATTCATGTTCTTATTACATGAATTATCTGCAGCATTAACGGCGTCCACATAATAAGTAGTATTTGTACCTGGGTTAACGGTAAAATCAATCGAACTTCCACTTCCGTTTATCAGAAACCCAACATCATTACCATCCGAATCTTTAAGTTGATAATCTATTCCTAGTTCGGAATTCCCCAAAGTCAAAATCACCGGATCACCGGGACAAACAAAAGGATCTTCTGATGTTAATTCAAATACTGTTGGTGTTTGGTTGAGAATGGTATAATCGGAACCAATACTTAGAGGAGTATATCCAGCATCATATTGATAATAATCGAAATAAATTCGTGCCCCATAGTATTTAGGGTCTACCCTATCTGTATGAAACTCCAACACAGTAGAAGTACCGCTACCCGAAACATCTGCCCAATCAGCATGATATTCAACTGAGCCTAAAACAGTTCGTATTTGCCATACAATACTTGCAGCATCATCGTGCCAACTGGTTGGAGTAATATTAACCTGTCCTTCCTCAGAACAATAACTTGAAGCAATATTCGGATTACTTCCATTTCCCCCTTTTAAGGAAGGGAAACCTTTTTCCAAAGCATCTTTATAAAATTCACTTTGCGCTTTGGAATAAGTCTTCAGATCTTCATCCGTTTGCGCAAACAAAACAGACGAAACGCCAAGCAAATTCCATACGAATAAAATGAATAGTGTAAGGTATATTTTTCTCATCCTATAATGATTAATGTCTCCTAGTTCCAATAATAAAATTCAGCGCAAATAGAAAAACCTTAAAAAAAACAATCGCCGCCAAGGTCCCAAAATGGCAACGGTTCCAACCAGATTCTGTTAAATTAGTTGGGTGTGTTCTTTTATTATTTCTATTTGTTATAAACTTATCTATCCTATATAGATAATTGCTATTTCAAAACCCTAATAGCTCAATTATCACAAATTAGGGTCACAGTTCAACTCGTTCAAAACAACATCAAAACAGCCAATTAGACTTACCTACTGGCGGTTTAACCATTTTCTACGAGTAATCTGCGTATTAGTTTCAATAGCTGAGTATTCTGTAATATTTTTTTGTCAAACACATCATTTATATTATGAACGCATAAAAGTCCATGTTTAAAACCATTTGATAAATCTTAACTATATATTATGCCTTTCTCCTATTTATCAGAAACCACAATTGGGCAAATACGAACTCAAGGCCATGCCAACAGGTAATACAACAAAACACTCAAATAAACACAACTATTCCCCAATGGCCCGTTTAATAAGCTTTCCGTACTTGGGATTTTCTTCCATGGCTATACGCGCTACCTTGATGTAACTGCTTAACCAGTGTTGCATCACTACAGTTTCTTTCTTTGTTTTATGATTTAGCATACGAACCACCCCGGTAATTTTAACACATTCCGAAGAAAGTGCGTTTAACTCCTTCAACCTGGTTTTGACGTCTTCTATTTCTTTTAAGGTCACCCCAAAGCCTTCCAGAGTGGCGATATAGTTTTTATTAACCAATAAATTATCAATAAACACCACTACTTGCGACATCCATTTTTCGTAGGTTCTTGCTCTCGCTCCCGTTAATAGTAGGGCTTCCTGTGCTTCAACATCGTCTAAAAAAGCTATTCTGGATAACTTCAAAAACTTCATATATTTTTTATGCACTTCAGTTTGAACTTTCTTTTTCTTCGCAAACATTCGTTTTTTTATCAAACTTTGTTTAGCCACCTCAATATTTAAGCGTTCAAGACCTTCAGCCAGTCTTTTTCCCTCTGCAAGTTTCCTGCTGTCATACCCATATCCGCCTACCACCTTACGAATATCATCCACATCAGCACTCTTTGATGTAATATCCTTAAGTTTATATAGATATTCTTTTTTAGTATGTTTAGTATAATGCATAAAATATAATTCTTAATTTAACTATTTATTATTAATAGTTTAATCATTATTGGAATCATTTAACAAACTAAAATTAAATTTATTGAATATACAAATTATTTATATCTTATTTTGATATGTAGGTATCTTTTTTATTAATGTAATATCATTTACAAAATTAGAATTGTTTATTTATTATTCAGACATGTAAAAATATTATTTAGAATAGTTAAAATATATAATAGACTATCAATAACCAATATAAGACCGATGTAGTTAATATTATATCTGATTATAAGATAAATAAGAACGATCTGATACTTAATAATAATAATGAATATAAAATTTCTCTACAATTCTTAAGAAAAATATACTCTTCTTATTCAAAACAATTATATTTGACGTTCCAGAAATAGCACACTAAGCAGCATTATATGTACCTTTTTTACGAGCCGGATTTTTCGAATAATGGAAATATTCTATCTCAGGACGAATCAAAACATTGTATTCGTGTCCTACGTCATCAAGTCGGAGATATAATTTCAGTGATGGATGGCATAGGTTGCAGGTATTCAGCGGAAATTATTGATGCTAATCCGAAAAAATGTACATTAAAAATTGTTGAAACAAATACTGAAGAACGAAGACCATTTTCGCTCCATATGGCTGTGGCCCCCACAAAAAACATTGACCGTTTTGAATGGTTTTTAGAAAAAGCAACGGAAATGGGTATTGAAGAAATAACACCTATTATATGTGATCATTCCGAAAGAAAAGTAATTAAACCGGAAAGATTGGAGAAAGTAATTGTTTCAGCTTCCAAACAATCGCTTAAAGCCTATATACCAAAGTTGAATCGGCTTGTTACGTTTAAGGAATTCGTCAACAACAAATCAACTGCCAACTGTTTTATTGCACATTGCGAAAACATGCCCAAGCAATTGTTGAGAACTGTTTACGAGCCAAATTCAGACGCCGTTATATTAATTGGTCCGGAAGGTGATTTTTCGCCAGGTGAGATTCAAATGGCAACGGATCATCAATTTAAGGCCATTAGTTTGGGCAAAGAACGTTTAAGAACTGAGACAGCTGCCATAATGGGGTGTGCAACAATTAATTTAATCAATCAAAAAGACTAAACGTAATCGGCCAAAGTTTGACGGCCCAAAAAATCCTTAAACTCGCAAGCCAAGGCAGAAGCCAAATCGCCCATGATACATTTATTGAATGGGCATCGCTCTTTGTTTCCCGGACAACCCTGGACTTCAACAGGCCCTTCAATTACCTCGTACAGTTCCAACAAGGTTATATCCTTGGGATCTTTTTTTATGACAAATCCACCACTTGGTCCCCTATTGGAGGACACAAAATTTTCTTTTGCTAAACGTTGAAATACTTTTGCCACATGATGTCTGGAACTATCAATCATTTCTGAAATCTGATTCACGTTTAGTTTATGATCTGTTTTTGCGATTAAGACCATACCATGCAGTGCTATGGAAGCAGCTTCGGATAGAGTTATAATTTTGGACATTTGCGATTGCTTTATTTAATACTAAAATACCTAATAGCTATTTGTTCCTACAAATAAAACGATTTGAATCGGTAAATAAAAGTCTTAAATACTAAAATAGAACATAAAAAAACCCGCACCAACAGGTGCGGGTCTGTGTTATATGATTGACAAGCAACTTATTTGCTTTCTTCAACCAATGTTTTAGTTGGTAAATCACAAACTTCACTGGGGCCGAAATATTGGATAGGACCAGGATATACATACTTGGTATTTTCCGCCCAATCGTCACGATTAGCTGTTAACGCTTTAAATGGGGCACCATCTAGTTTTACAAGCGCTTTTTGAATAACAGGCTTCATTTGACCATGACGACGCTCCATGTTCATCATCATAGTTACAGGTACACCACCTGCTATCCACTTATCTGCAGGAGCCGTTAAGTTACGAACAGATGCCATATAACCCGTTTTTCCTTCTGCAATAAGAATAGAAGCAGTATAACCCAATGAATAACAATAATCAGCATCGAAGTTAGATGGTGCGGCACATCGTCCTTCGTAACCAAAGAAGTGCCCTTGAGCAGAGAATTTACCCGTATATTGGCCAGCTTTCTTCATTTTCTTCAACTTAGCCTTAACCATATCAATTAATAACTTCTCGGTTTCAATTAACGATACTTGAACGTTTCCATGTGGGTCACGGTCTAACATTAACTGGTTAGCGATACTGTTTGGCAGGCTTCTGAATACCTCAGCCATATCTGCAGATAATTTTGCCGATAAGTAACCTCTCTTCTCACTGTTCGTTTCAAGAACATTTACTTCTTCCTCGTTATGTGCTAATAAGTCGTTAAGCTCGGCAATTAGTTTTTTCATAGCAGGAATAAACTCAACTAATCCTTCAGGAATTAAAACAGTACCGAAATTCTCACCTTTTGCAGCACGTTTTGCAACAATATTGGCAATATACTCAACTACCTGATCAAGACTCATATTTTTAGCCTCTACCTCTTCAGAGATAATTGTTACGTTAGGCTGAGTTTGAAGCGCACACTCTAAACCAATATGAGAAGCAGAACGTCCCATTAATTTAATGAAGTGCCAGTATTTTTTAGCTGAGTTCGCATCGCGTTGTATGTTACCAATCAACTCGCTATATACCTTACATGCGGTATCGAAACCAAACGAGGTTTCAATCATTTCGTTTTTAAGGTCACCATCGATCGTTTTAGGGCAACCAATTACTTGTACTCCCGCATTTTTTTGTTTGTAATATTCGGCAAGCACACATGCATTGGTGTTTGAATCATCTCCACCTATAATCACGAGCGCATTAATGCCTAATGCCTTACAGTTTTCAAGACCTTTATCGAATTGAGCTTCTTCTTCTAACTTGGTACGTCCGGAACCAATGATATCAAAACCACCCGTGTTTCTGTAATGGTCAATGATGTCGTCTGTTAATTCAGCGTAATCATTGTTCACCAATCCACCAGGACCGCCCAGGAAACCATATACTTTATTAGCTGGGTTCAGTTTTTTCAACCCGTCGTAAATACCTGAAATTACGTTATGGCCACCAGGAGCCTGACCTCCCGATAAAATTAAACCAACGCTAATTGCTTTTGTTACTGCAGAAGATTCTCCTGCTTCGAAGCTTAATACAGGCATTCCATACGTATTAGGGAAAAGTTTTTTGATATCATCCTGGTCTGCAACAGACTCAGTATTTTTTCCTTCTACAATTTTTACAGATCCTTTAAGTGCCGCAGGCAATTTTGGAGCGTAGCTCTCACGTGCGATTTGAAGTGGACTTTTAATCATCTTATCCAAATTAAATATAGTTTTTAGAAAATAATCTTTTTCAATTCTTCTGAAAAGCACCAAGTTAGAAACATGATCAAACTCACTTTTTCAGATGCTGCAAAAATGTTTATATTTTTTCAATTTAAAAAAAAATACAGGCTTATATTTACAATTTAACACTTATTTAAACTCGATCTCTTTCGGATATAATAGTTTATGCTTAGCAGAAGATAAGCTAGGGGACTTATTGATGGCAAAATAGATTTTGCATAAAAAACCAAATACCGAAGTATACACGGCATATCGTTTATGATTTAAATAGATAATCTTAATACCTCATATAGCCAGACACCATTATATAAGCCCACCCATTTTCCTATATTCAACAGGCGTGGTTCCTACAATTCTCTTAAAAATTCGAGTATAATACTGTTGACTATTAAAGCCGGCCTCTTCGCTGATTTGTTTTTGGTTTTTTGCTGTTGTTATTAAAAGTTCCTGTGCCTTTTCAATCCTTTTAATGTTGATATAATCATTAGGCAACATATGTGTGATCTTTTTAAACTGGCGTGAAAAGTGATCTTTTGAGCAACATGCTATTTCTGCTAATTCTTCCAATTTGATATCCCTGTGCAAGTTGGTCGATATGTGTCTGAATACATTGGTAAGCTTATACTGCGTTTTTAAGCTTACTTCTTTTTTAAGATCGGTTTCAATAAAACGCGAAAACAACTGTTTTAAAATACCAATGGTCTCTAACTGCGCACTATTGGAAGTAGAGGTAAAATCATTGACCGACCAGTTTCGATGTTCATAGATATTAGGATCTGAATATTTCAAAGCGATATTCGGATTAATTTCGAGTAATCTTTGAAATAAAGCATAGTCTAAATCGGTAGCTCTCACCTCATTTTTTATAGAAATACGATCAAAAATCTTTACGCCATCCGACAACTTATGTGAAAAATGCAAATAATACTGCGAAATTGGTTCCACACAGTGATAACTACACAATGTATAGCTGGGAATCAGATAGAGGTATCCTGCTTTTAACTGATGCATCTTATTTTTAGGCATAATAACTCCCTCACCCCCGGTAATCAAATATATGCGAGAAAAAGGACTAACAATATTGGAATAATTCCATTCCGTACCTACCTTAATTTTGGAAGCGTTATAAATATGAACCTTTATGTCATCAATTAAACCCGGTGCAAGCATAATAAAATTATTTACGTCAAGTCTTCAAATATAACTCATTATATCGGATTTGTACAAAACACCATCGGATATTTGAACCGTTCCCGATAATAAACGGACTAGCTTTGTAAGCTGATCAAAGAACTTAAAAATCTATATTATGACATCAAAAGAAAGAGTATATGCAACCATAAACCGGGAAAAAGTTGACTACCCTGCCTCCTGGTTAGGGCTACCGGTTCCCCCGGCCCTACCGAATTTATATAAACACTTCAATGTAAGCAGTATTGAAGGATTAAAAAAATCTATAAAGGATGATGTATGGCCCATAGAAGTGCCCTACCACAACGCTCCTTTTAATGATGTTGGCTGTGCCCTGCAATTTGCGAAGCCCACAAGTATAGGAACCCAGGACGAACGTACTTTGACTGCACCGGGCTTTTTCCAGGGAAAAACAGACCCTGCCGAGATTGACTCCTTTGACTGGCCCAACCCAGCAGATTACCTGGATATTGAAGAATCTAAAAAACTAGTGACTGAAGTATCCGATGATTATTTTAAGATGGGTATCATGTGGAGCGCTCATTTTCAGGATACTTGTGCCGCTTTTGGAATGGAAGATGCACTGATTACCATGATGATGTACCCGGATATGTTTCAGGCGGTAATTGATAAAATTACAGGTTTTTACCTTGAATTAAACAAAATGTTTTATGAAGCTACCAAAGGAAAATTGGATGGTGTATTAATTGGTAATGATTTCGGAAGTCAAACTGCTTTAATGGTTGATCCGGATATGTTACGCACTTATGTTTTCCCGGGAACTAAAAAACTAGTAGATCAAGCTAAGAGTTATGGCCTAAAAGTCCTCCACCACTCTTGTGGTTCCATCTTCCCAATCATCAACGACCTATATGATATGGGGGTAGATATTGTACACCCTATACAAGCTCTGGCTGCTGATATGAGCGCTGAAAATCTTAGTGAGAAAATTGAGAATGGAGTTTTCTGTGGAGGTGTGGATGCGCAAGAGTTATTGGTGAATGGTACTCCTGAGGAAATAAAAAAACGTGTTACTCAACTTAAAAAATTGTTTCCGACCGGTTTAATTATTTCCCCTAGTCACGAGGCCATTTTACCTGATATTGCCCCGGAGAATATCCAAGCTATTTTTGACGCGGTTAAATCATAATTATTTGTGTCTTTTTTGCTGGTTGAGGGGTGATAATATCTTCAATTAATTAGATATTTACAGAAACAATATTAGTCAACACCAATTAACAATAACAAAGTTGAAATTTGTTTTTAGCAACCTCTTTTAGACCTACAATTTCAATCTAACTCAGGTTCATAAACCGTTAAAAACAAAACATTAACAATTTCTAAATAAAAATAATATGAGTGCATTACTCACAGGTTTTATCCTTCTATTTTCGGCTAGTATCAGCCAGGGTACAATGGGGTATGGTCAAAAAAGATTTCAACCCATGAGCTGGGAAGCGTACTGGTTTCTTTTCTGTATTCTTTCGATGATAGCTGTACCTTTAATTTGGATAAACATAGTTATTCCCGATCCCGTTGCAGCACTACAAGCGGTTGCTACTAAAAATATGCTTATCGCCGCAACAATGGGCGCATTATGGGGAATTGGTGCTTTAATGTGGGCAAAAGCGCTGGTATTCCTTGGCTTGTCGATTACTTATGGCATTGGTATGAGCATGAGTGCGATGATAGGTTCTCTTGGGGTACTTTTTCGTGGTGAAAACATCTGGGTTAAAACGTCGACATACTGGATTCTGACCGGTATTGCCGTGTTAATATTGGGGATTCTTATTATTACATTGGCCGGTGCTAAACGAGAGAAAATAAAAGGCGACCTGCCCGATGTATCATCGTTATCGAAAGGGATGCTAGTGCTTATGTTTGTTTTTGCCTTTGCAAATGGAATATTCAGCTCAGGCCTACCATTGGGGTTTGACCGAGTTCAAGTTGCCGCAGATACTGCAATCTTACAGGGAGCGGAACCTTATAATGCGTCGTTGTTAAATTGGGTGTATGTATTTATCGGTGGACTGGCAATACAGGCTGGTTATGCATTTGTTATGATGTTGAAAAATAAAACATTTAATTCGTTCACCACACCCGGGGTATGGAAAGCATATCTTACTGCATCTATTACCGCTGTACTTTGGTTTGCACCATTGGCTTTGTTTGGTATGTCAACAGCTGTACTTGGCGACTTAGGAAAAGTAATAGGGTGGCCAATATATTGCGCACTTGCCGTAATAGCATCAAATATTTTAGCCTATTTCACAGGTGAGTGGAAGGGCGCTATGAAACCGTTCTGGCAAATGCTGTTAGGTGTTTTTGTGCTGATTGTTTCGCTGGTATTATTTGGCTATGCGGACACTTTAGCAGGATAGAAAGAGCAGACAACAACGATGAGAAGTAAGATTTAAAATTAAAAAATGAAAAAGAAAATATTATTTCTACTATTAACGGTAGTAGTTTCAGGGCTTATTGCCCAAAAAAAATATAAAGCCGAATGGGAATCGCTAAAACAATACGAGATTCCGCAATGGTATAAAGACGCCAAATTTGGAATATTTATTCATTGGGGTCCAACAACGGTACCTGCCTACGATTCGGAATGGTATGGGTATCACATGTGGAAAGAAGAAACTGTAGATGCCTTAGGGAATCCATCTCAGAAAGCGTCCAGGGCTTATAAATACCATACCGAGAACTATGGGAAACCGGAAGATTACGGCTACACCAAATTTATTCCGGAATTCAAAGCTGAAGATTTTAATGCCAAAGAATGGGTTGATTTATTTAAAGCAGCCGGTGCAAAGTATGTGGTTCCTGTTGGAGAACACTGTGATGGTTTTGCTATGTACAATTCTAAAATTACTCGTTGGAACTCGGTAAAAATGGGTCCGAAAAAAGATATTGTGGGTAGCTTGTTTAAAGAAGCGCGTAAGCAAGATTTAAAAGTCGGTGTTTCTTCGCATTATGCCTATGGTTGGCATTGGTGGACTTATAAAGATAAATTTGAAACCACCAATCCTGAATTACAGGATTTTTACTGGGAACCACACGAAAGATGGGCTCCTGCTTCCGAAGCTTTTGTAAAACATTGGTACAACAGAACCTTGGATATGATGACGCAGTACAAACCAGATTTATTATGGTTCGACCTTGGGCTTTGCGAACCGGAATACGAAGAAGCCAGGAAAAAACTGCTTGCCAATTATTATAACCAAGGTTTAAAGAACAATCAGGAGGTGGTTCTTAACTACAAAAACATCAAATGGAAACCAATCCCCGACGGAGCTGCTGTTTTGGATATAGAAAGTGGTAAATTAGACAGGATCAGAGAAGAAACCTGGCAAACAGATATGTCGCTAGGTGGTTGGCGATGGGGATACTCCAACGGTTATACCATGCGACCAGCTTCAGGATATATCAACGACTTAATTGATATTGTAAGCAAAAATGGTGTTTTACTATTAAATGTAGCACCTAACAAACATGGAGTTATACCCAATGACCAAAAATCTATTTTATTAGAGATTGGTGCCTGGTTAAAAGTGAATGGTGAAGGTATTTACGAAACCACACCATTTACTATATTCGGAGAAGGGCCTACCAATGCCAAAATGGTTTTACATGGCAATATGAAGGATAAAGGGTTTTCTTCGGAAGATATTAGGTTCACCCAAAAGGGTCAAACCATATATGCCTTTTGGCTAAAGCCCGACCAAAGAAAATCCATTAGTATAAATGCATTTGGTGCAAATAACCGGATTGTTAATGATGCGATTAAAGCGGTTACTATCCTGGGATATGAAAAAGACATCAAATGGATTCAACAAAACGATGAATTGGTAATTGAATTACCACGGGGTACCAACCTAAAAAATGCTTTAGGGATCAAAATTGAACTTGAAAATGCCCCAGGTGATATCTTCAAAACTAAACAATAGAATAATGTAAAAGGTTGTACTATCGTGCAACCTTTGTTTTATTAATCCCTTAGTATTGAATATGATTCCCCTAAAAGAAATAGCTCTATCATATATCAGCACTGGTAATTACAAGTATCCGGATACTTTTGTTTTTTTTAGTTTAAGGCATCGTATTTTTACGAGTTATAAAATACCTTAACTCACGATAATTTTTTCCAAGAAAAAAGGATTGCTCTACAGAACAATCCTTTTTTTATTTCCTAATAAATTTCGGTTAGCTTTTCAAAAGCTCAACTATTTTAATTTTAATGGTTTTAGCTGCTTTATTTTTAGCATCAAAACCTAAAGCTTTATCTGCTAGGCTGTCTGCCTGATCAAATTCAGCTTTGGCTTTTCCTTTGATAGCATCCCATTGATCGCGGTTGGCATCCGTTCTGGTATTTAAAATAGATATTCCATTGGTAAAGAATTCATTGGCTTGTTTAACATAGTGTTTTCCAAGCTCTTTTTTCATATAACCAATATACTTGCTATTTGGGAACTCTTCAACACCGGCCAAGAGTACTTTTTCCATATCGTCCATTTTATCCATAGATTTGTACGCCATACCCGAGTAGAAAGTAGCTACATCTTCTTTGTAACCTAACTCCTTCGACTGTGCATAATACTTAAGTGCCTTTTCATTGTTTTTAAGTTTCCTTGCACATGTAGCCGTATTATAAACCATCGCAGCATCCATATCCTCAGATTCGTCCCAAGCTTCTATGGCAGCCTCAAAAGAAGCCAATGCTGTTTTGTAATCCTTCGCTTTTAAAGCGGCATTTCCTTCGTTTTTGAATTCGGCTGCACTTTTCTCCTCTTGCGCATAAGCAGCCCCTAACATTGTGAATAACAATAATGTTACCGATAGAATGTTCTTCATAATCTTTGTCTTTTATTATTTTATGTTATGAGTTTACAATTTTAGATTCGTAAAAATAACTTTTTTTTTAAAAATCTTAACAATTGTGAAACATTTCGTTAAAAAAATTACAATAACTGTGCCTATTTCAAAAGAAAATCTTTCAACTCATTCAAAGTAGCTTTCAGTTGAATATTTCTGGGCTCTCCGGCCATAAAAGCTTGCAAGCGTTCCGGAACCTCCACTTTTCTTCCAATTACATTCTCCACCACTTCCGGAAACTTGGCGGGATGGGCTGTTTCCAGAAAAATTCCTTTTTCACCTTTTTTTAATTTACTTTCCAGGGCCATAAACCCGGTGGCTCCATGAGGATCTAATATATAGTTGCACGTTTCATCTACCCTTTTTATCCCGGCCCTAATTTCATCATCGGTATACGAAAGACCTTCAACCTTTGCCCTAACCACCTCATGACTAGAGTCAAACAAATCCATTATGCGTACAAAGTTACTTGGATCACCAACATCCATGGCATTGGCTACAGTCGATTTAGATGGTGCCGGCACATATTCACCGGTCTCTAAATATTTAGGAACAATATCGTTTATATTTGTTGCGGCTATAAAGTTTTTTACCGGGAGTCCCATCACCTGAGCAACCAATCCGGCTGTAATGTTTCCAAAGTTACCACTGGGAACACAAAATACGATGTCATCCTTAATTCCTGCTTTTCTTAATTGGGCATATCCATGATGGTAGTACACCGATTGCGGTAAAAGACGAGCTAGATTGATTGAATTGGCCGAGGTAAGGACCAGTTTCTCGTTCAGCTCTTTATCCATAAAAGCCTCCTTTACCATGCGCTGACAATCATCAAACGTACCATCCACTTCAATAGATGTTATGTTCTCACCAAGAGTGGTGAACTGCTTTTCTTGCACCTCACTGACCAAACCTTTGGGATATAGCACAAATACATTTATTCCGGGAACTTTATAAAAACCATTGGCTACGGCACTTCCTGTATCCCCGGATGTGGCCACCAAAATATTTACTTCCTTTTCCTGATCCCCTACAAAGTAAGAAAGTATACGAGCCATAAAACGGGCCCCAACATCTTTAAAAGCCAAGGTTGGCCCATGAAACAATTCCAGTGAATAAATATCTTCATCCACAGCTACCACCGGAATATCAAAATTTAACGCATCGATTACAATGGTTTTAAACTTTTCTTCCGGTATATCAGGACAGAAGAATGGTTTCAACACTTCAAAACCAATTTCCTGTAAAGTTTTATTCTGAATATTATCAAAAAACGAAGCTTCCAACTGAGGAATAACTTCGGGCATAAAAAGTCCTTTGTCGGCAGCCAATCCCCTTAGAACAGCTTCTTTCAGGCTTACTTTAACACCTGGTGAATTAGTACTATAAAATCGCATCTTTATACTATCTAGGTTAAGGTGGGCTGTAAAGGTTACAGGCCACCTTTATAAGTTTACTCTCAATCGTTCATTTTATTTTAAAAGCTCTTGCATAAACTCGGGGCCGTAGAGAGTGCCGTAAGCTCCCTCTTTAGCTGCATCCTCATTATATTCCTTAACGGAATCTGGTGCCTGTCCGGGTTTTACTATAAAAAACGGTACCGCATCTCTGGTATGTGTTTTTATCGCACATGGTGTTGGATGATCGGGCAATAGAGCAATCGTTACCGGTTCGTCCATCTTTTCAACTTCCTCTATTACATATTTCACCACTCTTTCGTCGAGATATTCTATGGTCTTTGTTTTTAATACGTGGTCGCCTTCGTGTCCTGCTTCGTCACTGGCCTCAATATGTAAAAACACATATTGGTTTTCTTTTAAAGCTTTTATGGCGGCTTCGGCCTTGCCTTCGTAATTTGTATCGTACAAACCTGTAGAACCTTCCACATGAACACCTTTTAGTCCGGCATAAGCTCCCAATCCGTATATTAAATCCACCGCCGAAATAACTACACCTGATTCTATTCCATATAGTTCTTTCATAGTTGGCATGTCGGGAGTGTTACCTGCGGACCATGGCCAGATCATATCAGCCGCCGGTTTGCCAGCATCTCTCCTCTTCATATTCACAGGATGATCTTTCAACAGTTCTTTTGACTTTAACATTAAATCAACCACGATATCTATGGTAGCCTGAGCGCCATCTCCCTTTGCAGTTGGCAATACTTCCTTAAATGGAGTGCCTGTCACGTCGTGAGGAGGCACACAGTTAATTTTATCACTTCCGCCTTTCACCACCATCAAATGACGATAACTCACGCCCGGGTAAAAACTTACGATATCCGATCCTAATTTTTCCTGAAGGAATTCCATTATTTCCTTGGCCTCCTCTGTAGAAATATGTCCTGCGGAATGATTTAAAATTTTTTCATCCTCAATTGAAATCAGGTTGCAGCGGAAAACCAAATCATCCAAAGAAGTTTTCACTCCCATAGAAGCCGCTTCGAGTACACCTCTTCCCCTGTAATACTTGGCTGCATCATACCCCATCACCATCATATTGGCCACTTCGCTACCCGGGTGCAATGACGGTGGCACCGTATCCAAAAGACCAGAAACACCTTTGGCACATAAGTTATCGATATGAGGCGTTTTTGCCGCCATCAAAGGCGTTTTATTTCCCAATTCCTTTAACGGTTCATCAGAAGCCCCATCTGCTAATATTACTAAATATTTCATTTTAATCTTTTTTAATCAGTTACCAAGACATTTATTTATTCGCAACTTTTATAATATCAGCAAACACTCCGGCTGCGGTGACTTCTGCCCCTGCACCATAGCCTTTAATTTGCATTGGATGTTCTTTATAATGTTCCGAGTTAATCAAAATAATGTTGTTACTTCCTTCCAACTCATAAAAAGGATGTTTGTTGTCTATTTCGATAAAGCCAACCACAGCTTTTCCATTTTCAAGTTTGGCACCATATCTCAGCTTTTTTCCTTGTGCCACGAGCTGCTTTCTTTGATCTTCAAATATGGAATCATGGTTTTTAATTTCCTCCATAAATGCATCCAGCGATTCGCAGTCCATGTATTTCTGCGGCACAAACGGAACAACATCAATATCAGACTGCTCCAATGGGTAACCTGCTTCCCTGGCTAAGATAAGAATCTTACGCACCACATCGGTTCCACTCAGGTCGATCCTTGGATCCGGTTCGCTATATCCCAAATCCTTGGCATCTTGAATTACTTCCGACAAGGGCTTGTTTTCATCTACCGTATTCACAATATAATTTAATGTTCCCGATAAAACCGCCTCCAATTTAAGGATTTTATCGCCGCTCATCACCAAATCATTCAAAGGTCCAATAATTGGCAACCCGGCTCCCACATTGGTTTCAAACAAGAATTTAACTCCTTTGTTTAAGGCTGTTGATTTTAATTTTTGATACAGTTCATATTTCGACGAACTCGCAATTTTATTAGCTGTTACCACCGAAACGTTGGAATCTAAAACTTCTTGATATATGGAGGCAATCGTTTCGTTGGCGGTACAATCCACCAAAACACTGTTGCCCAGGTTATACTCAACAATGCGCTCTTTAAATACCTGTAGGTTGGCAATTTCTCCCTGCTCCATCAGGTCGCCCAAAATATTCCTGCTATCAAGTCCTTGCGGGTTCAACAACATTTTTCGGCTATTGGTAATTCCTGCTATCCTGATTTTAAGCTTGTTATCAGCAAACAGCTTTTCTGTTTGAGCGTTAATTTTTTCGATTAACATTTTACCAACCGTACCGGTACCCACCAAAAACAAGTTAATCCTGGAAAACTGGGAAAGGAAGAAAGCTTCGTGTGCAGTATTTAACCCTTTCTTCAGATCTTTCTCTTTTACCACAAAAGAAATATTTAACTCCGAAGCCCCCTGTGCAATAGCAAAAATATTTATTCCGTTTTTACCCATGCTTTCAAACAAAGTGCCGGATACCCCGGTAGTATGTTTCATATTCTCCCCTACAATTGCAATAATTGCCATGTTCATCTCAACGGAGATATTGTTGATTTGATTTAACGCAATTTCCACATTAAATTCCTCCTGCACCAATTTTACCGCGGTATCGGCAGTTTGGGAGTCAATAACTACACTAATAGAATTCTCCGAGGAAGCCTGGGAAATAAGTATTACGTTGATGTTTTTTAGTGCCAATGATTTAAATAGGCGCATGGCAATACCTGTAACGCCAATCATCCCTAGGCCTTGCACCGTAAGTAATGAAACATTTTTGATAGAAGAAATTCCCTTGATCTTTTTCCCCTGCATAGGTTCTTTTTGATCGTTGATCAAAGTCCCTTTAGCTTCAGGATTAAAGGTGTTTTTAATCAGTATAGGTATGTTCTTTTTGTATACAGGCAAAATAGTAGGCGGAAAAATCACTTTGGCACCAAAATGCGATAGCTCCATCGCTTCGGAATAACTTAATTTGTCGATACAATAGGCGCGGCTAATAATTCTTGGATCGGCAGTCATAAAGCCGTTTACATCTGTCCAAATTTCCAGGATGGAAGCATCAAATGTCGCTGCCAAAATAGCGGCAGTATAATCGGATCCTCCCCTGCCTAAAGTGGTTATTTCGTTTTTTTTATTGGTTGCAATAAAGCCAGGAAAAACAGCCACCTTACCAATCTCATCTTTCACCTTCATCAACTGAGATTCTGTCGATTTAAAATCTACAGAATCTTTACCGAACACATTGTCTGTAATGATATATTTGTGGGATTCAAATAAAGCAGCCCCTTCTATCAGTTCGGAAATTATAAAAGAAGAAATTCTTTCTCCGAAACTTGAAATAATAGCCTTACTTTTTGAAGTAACCTCTTTTAACAGGAACACTCCTTTGATAATGGTACTGACCTCTTCAAAAAGCTGATCTACTCTAAATTTAATAGTTTGAGCCTTATCCAGAGGAAATAGCTCACTAATTATTTTATAATGCTTTTCTTTAACTTCACTGGATACGTCAAAACATTCCTGGTTTCCTTCTTCCGCCAGGTGGGCAGCTTTAATCAACTGATCGGTGACCCCACCTACCGCGGAAACCACCACAATAATTTGCTCCTGTTGGGATTCAACAATGTTTTTAACTTTTAATATGCTATCCGAAGAACCTACGGACGTTCCTCCAAATTTTAAGACCTTCATACAAATTTATTAATGATGAGCCATATAGAAAATAATATATGGTATTATGTTTAACACAAGCTATTAAGAGAATATTGCAATTGCTCAATGAACTATTTCAATGTTAATCAAAAGTAAAATACTAAAAATAATGCTTTTGAAAACAATCTCAGGTGGATGTTTATATTAAATAAACTACCTGACGGCAGGAGAATAACAGCTAGACCCCCCAAGGGGTAATGGTTGACGTAGAAATAGTGGTGATAATATGGGAAAAATTATAAACCATAGCTGTAAATGCGTTTTGCTTTTCTATTATACTGCAAAAATAGACATTTAATTCAATCCCCAAAATTAAAACATGACTTTTGCCATGATTTTAAGGTTTGATAACATTGGGAGAAATTATCCAACTTGTTCGAACCCAAACCAGAACACCTCAATCAATCATTAAACGCATTATGATTCTCCTTGGCTTGTGCAAGTCCATTCATAAATTTCAACCATGCAATCTTTTATGATTCGGGACTTAATCATTTACTTAACCAGGCGTTGTATATATTTTACTTAAATATTTGTCGCTTTTTTGAAATTATATTTTGATATACTTCTATAATTCGATGGGGATTCTTGCACAAAATAATACAACCCTCCCCAATTGTGCTTCACTTGATAAAATACTTTTTGATACTCCCCATTCTTAATGATTACGCGGGTTATCACCTTCCCCTTGAGATCATGTATTTCAATCGATTTTCCTTCGGGATAAGATTCCCTTAATGGTGGTAACCCGAAAGGGCTTTTTTCTTTCACTATCGTTTTTTTGGATTTTGACGGTACAGGGGAGGATCCAGTCGATACAGTTTCTTGTTGCTTAATCTCAACATGCTTTTGATATTGTATAGCCGTTTTTTCCTGTTCTTTTAGCAAGACATTTTTTGGGGGCTCAGCTTTTGTAGCGACACTCCTTTGCCATGATTGATAATCTCTTTTAATTTTTTCCAGTCTTTTGTTAACCACCAACTGATAATCTAAATCGTAATCAAAATCATGTTTAACATTAGAATATTGGATTTTAGCCACAGGTTTTTTAAAAAAAGCAGTATCCACATTTGGAAACGTGGGAAAAAGTTCCACCAAAATCTCATACGGGTAGATATTTTTTTTATCCACAAAACCTGGTACTTGTGTTGAGAAACTGACTTTTTTACCTATGTAGCCAGGTTTAGAAAAACAGAAGTGAAAATTAGTGTTCCATGAAAGATACGTAATAAAATCCCCGTTAACATCCACGGGCACCCTTTTTTCATGGTATCCATTAATCACCGACAAGCTAACTTTTGACGCTTTACCATCCCTGATATAAACTGTCCCCCTTACAGGGTACAATCCCTGTGCCTGGATAGTGAGGCATCCAAGTTCGAGAATGATAAAACCAAATAAGAGTATTTTCCCCATATAGGTAATGACTTTATATGGGGCTAAAATAGACAATTAAGAATGAAATACCAATAACGGGGTTGTTGAATGGAATAACATTTTCTTCGCTATAGATGGATTCAATAACCTGGAAATAAGGCTGCGCTTAAAGGTGGTAAATGCCAGAATATTGATGTTATCAGACAGGACAAAACGCTCCACCCCCACCCAAAAATCCTCGTTTTCTAATAATTTAAAATCAAGCTCCTTACCAATGTCGTTGCGTCTAAAATGTTCTATCAGCCCGTCCATTCTAACTCTATCTTTTTCGATATTATTACCGGCGGTAATATGCGCACATTTAACACTCACATCAAGGGCTTTGATAATTCCAGACAATTTTTCGATAGATACAAAGTCACTGTCCCCAAACACGGACAAATAGCCAATGTTAATTATTTTATCCATCCCTTCGTATTTAAAACCCTCTGGCACAGCCAAAACAGGCACTTTGGCACCTTCGATTATCTCCGCGGTAACACTTCCGATCAAATCCACTGCTTTCTTATCGGCGCCCCGTGTTCCCATTACTATCAAAGAGGGTTTGTAAATCTCACTGTAGGTAAGAATTTCATGTTCTGCAATCCCTCGGCTTAGTTCGGTATGGATCTTTACACCTTCAATCCTATTTTCAACAACTCGTTTTTCCAGTCCTTCCTTTAATTCTTGCAATTTTTTTTCACTCTCCTCTTTCAACTCAAAACTAACCTCGTCTGAATTAATATCGTATACGAAAGAATCACTGAACGGCAGGCCTGCATTCATTGGTGAGTAGTACGCATTGAACAAAGTCAGTTCGCCCTTGCTTCGCGAAACCCAGTCAAAAGCAATATCAACAGCTTTCTGAGAGTATTGCGAAAAATCGACCGGAACCAGGAATTTTATTCTATCTTTCTTTTTCGCCTTAGAAGGAGATGAATCATAATCCGATTCCCGGATGGAATCAAACACGATAAGGGCTTGCTCAAAATCAACTTCTTTTATATTTACTTTAACTCCAGCCGATACAGCTCCCTGAATAAGGTTTATATGCTCCAGAAAGCACTCTACTCCCTCATTTGCCAGCAAAGTTTTTACTACTTGTGCTTTCTCGAATGACAATGTTGCTAAGGTGATTATTTTATCTTCCATGACCAAAAATTGTTTAGACTGTTCCCTGCGTTTTAATTTAATAAAATATTCGGAGAATGTCTAACAATTATCGTTGTAAGATCCATAAAAATATTTTTATGTAGTTTTATTCAGGAAGTTTAAAGTTATCCCAGAATTTTTCTTCTTTAGCGCTTCCGTTAAAATATTGGCGATTGGTTATCTTATCGGTATATTCGTCCACCTTAACCACTTTTAGGTAAACAGATGTCTTTGTTCCGTTTGCTTCATTCTGTATATAGTTAACGGAGTTCAAGACCATTTTATTTCCATGAGCTTTATAAGCCGTTTCTACCTTGTATTTTAATTTGCTGTTTTCTTTATTGGCATAAAAACTGTTTCCATGTCGGAACTTAGCTGTTCTAACTGCTTCAAAACTATTTTTTAACACTTGATTATTTTGATGCGATATCCAGATTTTTCCTTTATACTGCACTAATTGAGGATCGCCTGTGTTTTGGATGGTCGGATTTTTACATTCATACGAAATTACCCAAACGGAATCCTCTTCCAGCACTTCCTCTCCTTCCACATACACATCAAAGTCGTTGATAGACTCTACCGACAAAATATTACCCGGGTTCCTCACAATATCCTGACTGATCAAATTATCGATAAACGTTAACCCTTCTTTTAACAAACCTATTTCTTTGTGCGGATTGCTTTCTGTAATACGGTAATGAATATTTTGAAATGCTTCAGTAAACGAACGTGTTCCGTAGCCCTTGCTATCCGTCAATACAAATATGGCTTCGTCCTCTGTTTTTCTCCCTTCATTGATGGACACGGTACGCAAGTAGCAATTGTACGAATAAGGTTCTGTCAGATAATTCTCTACTATTAAATTAGATGCCGCTCTTATGATACCATACCCAATTTTAGATTTAGCAGATACATTAACCTCTGATATACCATATTTTACAGGAGTTAATTGAATCATTAACCCATCCTTTCCCGACCATTCGCCCACTTTGTAAGTTTTAGCCTTATACCCCACTGCAGAAACGCTAATTTGTTTGTCAATTAATGCTTGCGATAGTATTATTTCAAAATTTCCATCACTATCCGATGCCGTACCCAAATAGGTACTCTCAACCCCAATATTTGCAAACTCAACCGCAACTCCCGTTTCCGCGTTTATAACGGTACCGGTAGCCGTAAAGTTTTGAGCCATTAATAAGGAATTCAATACAAAAAATAAAATAAATGATATAGCTATACTTCGTTTCATTTCGAACAGTTTTATCGGTTAAAAGTAAGAATAATACCGATTTGTTCATGATGTTAACGTTAAATTTATTCCATCATGTAGCGCTATCATCAATCTGCCGGCGTAAAGATCGGGACAACAAGAATCAACATAAATCATGACGCCACAGCTTCTGGCAGGCATTTGTTTACATTTGGCTTTGCGAGGATCCCAAGTGCTAATTCCGAAGTAAATTGTAGTATAAGTTCCGTTTTTTTTATAAATAAAGTATTCCGAAGTGCTTTTTTACATATTGAATTTTTTGCATACATGAGCAAAACTGATATTGAAAGATGTTTAGAATTAATTATTCGCATAATGAATAAAAACTTTGTTACTTTTGAATTTAATTATAAAAACAAGATACTTATGAGAATCGTTTTGTTACTCACTTTAAGTGCCATAATATTAAATAGTTGTGTAGTTTCCAAAAAGAAATATGAAGCTTGCATGGCCGCAAAATCAAGATTGAGCAAAGAGTTAAGCACAACCCAAAAAGAAAACAAATCGTTGCAAACCCGGATTAAAACCAACATCTCAGATTTTGAATCGATGAAAAACGAGATGCACTTAAGTAATGCGGTCAAATCGGACGAAATAAGTGATTTATTGGTTAAAGTGACCCAGCTTACGGATGCCAACAACGAACTGGAAAATAAACTGTCGCAAACTGTAACATTATACAAGTCACAACAACAAACTTCCATGTCTGTTGCCGATGAGCTTAAAAAGCTGCGAAAAGACAACATGAAGCTCAAAAGAGATACTGCAAGTATTAGATATGCTTTAAAACTCTCGAAAGAAAGATTTGCCAAACTTGAAAGTGATCTTACCGCACATAAAAACAAGTATAACAGCGTGAGCAATTCCAATCGACAATTGACCAAGGAAATGGAAGTTAACAAACAGAAACTAATTTCTTTTGAGCAGCAATTGGTGAGAAACAAGCAAAAGATGGAAACGATTTCTACCTCTTTGATTGAATTAAGAAAGGAAATGCTTTCGGCTAAATCAAGTAATAAAGTCATTGATCCTAACAAAAACAAACATATTGATAAAATGGCCAAAGAGTTGGGTCACTATTAAAATATAAAAAGCTTCAAATACAATACGATAAGGATTGGTGAGAACGGGGATTGAGTCGAACATCGGCAAACTTTACATTATTAAAATAGCTAAATGGTTTATGTTAACCATGCCTATTTTAATGCTTTTTTATAAGGACATGGGATTCTCCGACCGGGAATCCTTTCAGCTTAAAGCCTTTTATTCTATTGCTATTGTCATATTCGAGATTCCATCGGGATATTTGGCAGATGTAATTGGCCGCAGAAAAACGCTGATATTCGGTTCCATTCTGGGAACATTGGGTTTTTTGGTTTATGCCACTACTTCGGGTTATTATTGGTTCCTGATCGCCGAAATTATTCTGGGTATCGGGCAAAGCTTCGTTTCCGGAGCTGATTCGGCCATTATGTACGATTCCCTAAAATCCGCAGGGCGAGAAAGGGAGTACGTGAAATTCGAAGGACGAAATTTTACTGTGGGTAATTATTCCGAAGCTTTAGCGGGAATCATCGGTGGTGCCTTGGCGGCTATCAATATGCGTTACCCCTTTATTTTTCAGACCGCTATTGCATTTATGGCAGTTCCAGCTTCCATTATGTTGGTGGAGCCCACCAGAATTGGAAAACGCAAAAAGCCTGGTTTTAGGGATATTTTAAGTGTGGTGTGGTTTGCCACGGTTAAAAATTCGAAATTAAGGTATAACCTGCTTTTCTCAAGTATACTGGGCACTGCTACGTTGACCATGGCCTGGATTTATCAGTTATATTTAAACGATATTGGTTTTTCGGAATACGCCATTGGAAGCACACATACGGTTTTAAACCTGATTGTGGGCACCACCACCCTTTTTGCCTATAAAATCGAAGCCAGGCTTAAGCCTAAAATGACCATTTGGCTCACTTCGATTATCATTACGGGTAGTTATATAATCTCCGGATTTATAGAATCGGCGTGGATTTTGATTGTACTGGGGGTATTTTATTTTAGCAGGGGAATTGCAACACCAGTCCTTAAGGATTATATCAATCGAATTACTTCCGACGATATGCGTGCCACCGTGTTATCTATCCGCAGCTTAATTATCAGGGGCTTTTTTGCACTGATAGCACCTTTAATCGGTTTTTTATCGGATAGTTACACCCGCTCATTCTCCCTGAAGATGATAGGAATCGTGTTTACCTTGTTAGTGGGTTCCTCTATTTTCCTGTTTCTAAGATCGATAGAACACAACACCCCTAAAGATTGATCACCAAATTATCATAGGCAAGTTGAATATTGGCAGGTAACTCCTGATTTACTTCCTCATACAATCCCATTTGATGCGAAATGTGAGTGACAAAACCCGTATTGGGGTTGGCAAGTTGCAACACCTCTACTGCTTCGCTCAAACTATAATGTGAAATATGGGGTTCTTTCCTGACCGCATTTAGGGCTACGATTCTCGAACCTCGCACCTTCTCCATCGATTCTTCCGAGATATAATTAAAATCAGTCAAGTATGAAAAATCCCCGATCCGATATCCCAGCACAGGCAGGTGCATATGCATGCCCCTTATCGGAACAACATCTATCTCACCTATTTTAAACGGTTGTTCGTTAATGACATTTAAATTTATTTTTGGAACACCTGGATAAGGTTCTGGGACAAAGGCATAGGAAAACTCGTTTTTAATGGCCTTTAAAACACGATGCTCGGCAAACACGTCAACATGTTTTTTTGTGACCCAGTTAAAGGCCCTTACATCATCTAACCCTGCAATGTGATCTTTATGTTCGTGTGTAAAAAGTATACCATCCAGTGAACGGACATCATGTGTCAGCATTTGCTGACGGAAATCGGGACCCGAATCAATAACAATGTTATGTCCGTCAACTTCAACCAAAACAGAAGAGCGTAGCCGCTTGTCATGTACGTCATTTGATTGACAGACTTTGCATTGGCAGGCTATTACAGGTATGCCTTGTGAAGTTCCCGTTCCGAGAAATGTTATTTTCAAAACAATTAAGTTAGATTTTTGACTGACAAATAAAAGTGAAAAGACTTGATTATTATCTGTTACAATTATTTTAATCGCTCAAATATAATATCATTTTAAATAAGTATCGTTTGCTTTTATTTAAATTATAATTTCCTTCATTCCATTTCATCCCCATCAATTTTCCATACTTTTGCAAAAAATAAATATCCAACATGGAATATACCAAAGTAAGTTTTAGAATATCGCCCAACTCGGAGGTTGCTCAAGAAATACTAATGGCCGAATTGGCGCAGTTTGCCTTTGATAGCTTTGAAGAAACGGAAGACGGCCTAAATGCCTATATCCCAACTCAGGAATACCAAACAGAAGACGTTAAAGGTATTCAGTTATTAAGCAGCGATGAATATAAAATCACCTTTGAAACAGAGAACATCCCCGACCAAAATTGGAACGAAACTTGGGAGCAACACTTTTTTAACCCCATTATTATTGATGACAGATGCGTGGTTAAAAGTCCTTTCCATACGAATGTACCCAAAGCGGAATATGAGGTATTAATTGAGCCGAAAATGGCTTTTGGCACAGGACATCACGAAACTACAGGATTAATGATGAAACATATCCTGGAAATGGATTTTGAGGGAAAATCGGTTTTAGACATGGGCTGCGGTACAGGGATTCTGGGTATTCTAGCCGCTAAAAAAGGTGCCGAAAAGGTATTAGGTATCGACATTGAAGAATGGGCTTTTAACAATGCCAACGATAATATTAATATGAACAACATCCACAATATGGAAGTACAATGTGGTGATGCTTCAATATTGGGAAGCGAAACTTTCGATATTGTTTTGGCTAACATCAACAGAAACATATTGTTGGAGGACATCAACAAGTACACCAAAGTTCTGAGAAATGGTGGTACTTTATTGTTAAGCGGATTTTACTTGAGCGATCTGGAAACTATAGAAAAAGAATGTAATGTTAATAAGTTGATAAAAAAATCGGTAAAGGAAGATAACCAATGGGTAGCCGTTGCGTATACGTTGTCTGATTAATCTTTTTGAGAAAAATTTTGAAACATGGAATTTCCATGTTTCAAAATATAAGACATAAGCAATGAGAACTATATTTACCTTATTTATTATCCTTTTAATCTGCAACTTAGCTTTTTCTCAAAGCAAACCACAAACTTTTAGTAGTAACACCGAAGAGTTCGTTCCCAAAATGGAAGAACTCTTTAAAACCATAGCCGACAAAAAATACGCAAAAGCATACATCGAAGAACTGTCGGTTTTCTGGTTCTCCCCTGAAACCGATGAGGAACAAAAAAAACTAATTATTGACAACTGTAATGCCCTTGCAAAAAAGAGGGCAAAGCCCATCCCCGACTACGAAAACTACCTAAAGACGGTACGGGTTTATCTTCAAGCGGATATTCCGCAAAGTACATTTTGGGCATGGAACAATGCGGTTTCCGATTTAATAAAAAAACCACGTTTACATCTACGAACCGTTAATAATTATTTACAAACCACATCACAGTTATTAACGGACAGCATCATCTATTCTACGCCTTCCAACCAATGGAAAACCAACAATAACAACTGGACATTTTCATATCAAAACAACGAGTTGATTGCCACTTTCCCCCGCCTGAATCTCACCTGTTATTCTAAAAACGACAGTATAAAAATATTCGACACGAAAGGAACGTTTAACTTTTCGACTAAAATATGGAAAGGCGATAAAGGAAAGGTTACCTGGGAACGTTCCGGTTTTGATGCCACTCAGGTGAACGCTTCGTTCGGAGCATATTCTTTCCCGTTAAAACAATCTTATTTCCAAATAGATTCGGCACAATTTTACAACACCATTTATTTCGACCATCCTTTAACCGGCAGGTTGCGCCATAAAGTAATGGATATTAAATCGGCAGCCAATTCTTCATACCCGCAATTTACATCGGTTGAGCAACGGTTTAAACTCGACAATATTCACCCCGACATTAATTACGAAGGCGGATTCTCTCAAAACGGATCTAAGTTTCTGGGATCCGGGACTCACGACAATCCTGCCACAATTACTATTTTCCGCAATGATACTGTTTTCCTGACCGCCAAGTCACTCTACTTTGCTTTGCGTAAAGATCAGATATTGAGTAACGATACCGAAGTTAAGTTCAGAATAGATTCAAATTACATCTACCATCCGGGATTAATTTTTAAACTGATGGTAAAGGAAAACGAGTTGCACCTGATCAGGAATGGAGAAGGACTTGCACTTAGCCCTTACTTCAACACCTTCCACAATGTGAGTATGGACATCGAGTTACTAACCTGGAAACTGGACAGCGATATGATGGATTTAAAAATGGTTTCGGGAGCAGCCGAAAACCATGGGGAGTTTGAGTCGCTAAGTTATTTTAGGGAGAGTTTTTATAACAGTTTGCAAGGCATGGATGCCATACACCCGCTGCAAGGCTTAAAAAACTGCTCAGAAATGCATCAGGGAAAATCATTCACGGCTTCGGAATATGCACGAATGGTACACTTACCGGAGAGCCAGATCCGTCAGCAGGTAATACAGCTTTCATTCTTCGGATTTATTGGATACAATGTAAACACCGATATGATAGAGCTGCGTCAACGGCTACACGATTATTTGCAGTTTCGTTTGGGCAAAAAGGACTATGATGTTATTAGGTTTATCTCCCTTACGCCAGGAAAAATAGCCAACGCGCAAATTGACCTGCTAAACTACGATATCAATGTAAACGGCGTAAAATCCATTTCCATATCCGACAATCAAAACGTGGTTTTCTTCCCTAAAAACGAACATATCCTGTTAAAAAGAAACCGAAACTTTGTTTTTGACGGAGCAATTAACGCGGGGATGTTAAACTTGTATGGAGATGGATTTAAATTTGACTATGATAATTTTCAGATCGACATGAAAAACATAGACTCCGTAAGAATGAAAGTTCAAACCGGGGAGCTGGATTATTTTGGCCAACCGCAAATGACCTACGTAAAAAACGCTATCGAAAATCTGTCGGGAAGCTTGAAGATTGATGAAGCCAGCAATAAGTCAGGCAAAGATTTTCACAGTGAATACCCAATGTTAAATAGCAACAAAGAGTCCTACGTTTATTACGACAAACCTGAAATTCAGAACGGACAATATTCCCGGGATAAATTTTACTTTAAGCTGGATACGTTTACAATGGATAGTATTAGTAAATTGAGTGCCATCAATTTTGACTTTTCCGGAACCTTCGTTTCTAATATTTTTCCGACTTTTGATGAACGTTTAACCGTTAGAGAAGATTACTCCCTTGGGTTTACAAGAAAAACACCAAAAGAAGGATATAGTGTGTATGGAGACAGGGCCAAATACATTGCTGACATCGACCTGAGTAATAAAGGTTTAAAAGGAAAAGGTACGTTAAAATACCTAACCTCTACCTCCAAATCTGAAAACTTAATATTCCTTCCTGACAGAGCCACCGGCCAGGCCTACGAATTTACGCTGGAAAAAAGTGAAGAAGGTGTACAATACCCGGATGCACAAGGAAGATATAACCATATCAATTACCTACCTTATCAGGAGCAATTAATTTCAAAATCGCAGGAAGAAGCCTTTACTATGTATAACAATGAGGCTTCGCTTGATGGTGAAATAGTAGTTGCCCCTGAAGGCGCAAGTGGTAAGGGTACATTTTATATGGACAAAGCCAATATTGCATCCAGGGACATGACATTTGGCGGGTATACCATGATGGCTGACTCATCCGACTTTAACCTGGCAAATAGCTCCGAAATTGACGAAGGTGTTTCGTTTAACACAACCAACCTTGTTTCCAATATCGATTTTAAAGAAAGACAAGGTAAGTTTACGTCTAGATCGGGTGCTAACCCGGTTAATTTTACCGACAACCGATATGTATCCTATATCAGCGAATTTTCATGGGATATGCAAAACAACCATATTTATATGGGAGCGAGTGGCTCTGAAGGAAACCGCTTCGTTTCCACACACAAGAAACAAGATTCACTTGATTTCCGGGTGCCACTTGCACGTTACGATGTGGAGAACAAAATTATTTATGCCGAGGAGGTAAAAAACATTAACGTAGCTGATGCGAATATTATACTTAACGATGGTTTAATAACCATTCGCGAAAATGCGGATATAGCCCCAATCGACAGTGTTTCAATCATTTTAACCAATGATTCAGCCTTTACGCACACCATTTACAACTCACATCTTAAAATAGATGGTAAATTCGATTATTCTGGCTATGGAGAATACGATTATTATAATGGTGAAGGTAAAAAATTCACTTTTCAGTTTAATACTATTGAATTGAACGAGGATTTAAAAACTATCGCCGAAGGAACAATACAAGAAGACGAATTATTTACCTTCGACAAAAATTTCACTTTTAAAGGGAAGACAAGACTGACTTCTACCGCACAGCACCTTAGTTTTGATGGTGGGGTTCAGATGTTGCACCAATGCTCAAGCGGGCCGCAAACCTATATCTACTTCGATGCTGCCATAGACCCACATAATATACTGATTCCCATTGGAGAGCAACCCGTTAATTTTGATAGAAAGAAGATATACCGCGACTTTTATCTAACAAAGGATTCCGCACATATTTATTCTACTTTCCTTGCCAGCAGGAATGACTATAGCGATATTCCTATTATTACGGCTGGGGACTATCTTTATTTTAACGATAATCAAAATGCTTTTGAAATTGCTAACCTTAGTAAAATTCAAAATCCTGATACCACAGGCGTTTTGTTTCGGTACTCAAACTCGAACTGTCAACTGCTGGCAGAGGGTAAAATGGACATGGGAATTGATCTGGGTCACATTACGCTGAACAGTTCTGGTACCATTATCGATGACCCTAATAAAGACAAAGTGCTAATATCAACCATGTTGGGTATTGATTTCTTCTTTAATGAAACAGCCACACAACAAATGGTGACCGAAATCATGGGTTCAACTGCCCCCGACAGTAAACAGTCGGATCAAGGTTTTAAAAAGCGCTTGGCCGAACTGGTTGGTGTAAAAGAGGCTGACAAAATAACACGACTCAAAAAGGCAGGAAAACCAATTGAAGAGTTGCACGAGTCAATTAACAACATGTTTCTTTTGGGCAACATCGACTTTAAATTTGATGGCAAGACACATGCCTACATCGCTGATGGCAAAGCTGATTTAGCAATGATAAAAAATAATATCATTAATAAAAAGGTAGACATTAAAGCGGAAATAGTGAAGAAACGAAGCGGAAATTCCATCGACCTTTTCTTAAGTTTCGATAAAGACACCTGGTTTTATTTTGCATACAAAGCTAAAATGATGTATACGCTTTCGTCCAACGAAGCGTTTAACAATATAGTAAGCACATTAAAACCAGATGAACGAAAAGCCAAATCGGGAGGTTTTACTTTTATCAAGTCACCTGCCAGCAGGTTAAATCATTTTATCAGCAAATTTGGTCTAAGTCCGATTAAAACAAGCTCGGATGCGGCAGGTCAGTCAATAAATGTTGAAGAAAAAGCCGTGAAGCAAACGTCCGACGAGTAATTATGTAATTTACGAGCTAATAAAAGATTATATTTTCCCAAACCTTTCTTTTTAGCTACTTTTACAGCTCTTATAACATGAAGAAAATGCTAAAAATAAAAACCATATCAATAGCCATACTTACCTCATGGATATCAATATCATCGCAAACCAAACTGGAAAGCGATTTTAAATCATACTCCTTGGAAGTGTTCCCATTACACGATATTAAAAAGCTGGATGTAAGGGCAAAACATGCGCAAGTTAACCTGCTTAACTGGGATAAAGATTCCATTAGCGTTGAAACAAGCATCGAAATCCTTTCCAACAAACCAAATATTTCAAAGGAAATGCTGGAAGAAATAAAAATCGAAACGGTTGAATACAGCAATGTTCTGCTTATAAAAACCAGCTTAGTTGATGATTTCAACCGCACCATTCCCTATCAAATCGAGTACACCATCTTTTATCCCAAAAAGCTGGAACTTAGGATCGAAAACAATCATGGCAGGGTAGATATTGATCATGTGGAAGGCGGTGTGTTGGCAGACATTTCTTACTGTGATATCAACTTTAAAAATTTTTCACAGGATACGGGAGCCATAATTAACCATATCAATTTACTGCATTGCAAAGGCAAAATGAATCATCTGGGTTCAGCCAATATAGAATTTAAAAATTCCACCGTCAATATCCAGGATGCAACGGAAATTCATGCGTCAACATCATATTGTTTGCTAAACATTGATCATGTAAAAAATTACCAGGCGAATTCCACCGTAGATAATATAAAAATTGGAGCTTGCGATAATGTTTCTATGTTTAGCGAAAACAGTGTTATTCAAATTAATAAATTTAAGCACAAAGCATTGTTTGAATGTTCGAAAGGTATATTGAATATATCCAATCCAGAACTCAACTTTCGGGAGTTAACCATTAACAACGATGGGACACCTACAACTGTGGTTTTAAATAGTGATGCAAACTACATTATAAATGGAGATGTGTCCAATGGAAAATTTATACACAAACATAGGGACCAACTAAAAATTATAAAAGATCAGGACAAAATTTCATTTAACGGTGTTGTAGGCAATAATCCTAATCCGAACACCAAAATCATTATTTTTAACAAAAACCAAAAAGTTAAGTTTAATTAATCCCAAAAACTGTTTATATGTCAACTACCGCTGAAAAAATTTTTCTTCTACGCACTAAAATGCTCAACCTAGGTATAGATGCCTTTATTGTTCCGAGTAGCGATCCGCATATGAGCGAATACACAGCTGCCCATTGGAAAAAAAGAGAGTTTATATCTGGTTTTACGGGATCAGCAGGTACTGTGGTAGTATTGATTGATGAAGCAGGATTATGGACGGACAGCAGGTATTATTTACAAGCTGAGAAGGAATTAACAGATAGTGGAATAGATTTATTTAAAGCAGGCGAAGCCGATACACCGGATTATGTGGATTGGATTGCAGAAAGACTTAACCCGGGCAGCAAAATTGCTTTTGAAGGAGAGGTATTCTCGATTGATGATGCCAGAAAGCTCTCGAAGAAATATAAGCACTATGGAATAACGCTGGATCCACACCAAACCTTACTGGATGATATTTGGGAGGGTAGGCCTCCCATCCCGGAAAACACCATCTTTGTGCACGAAACAAAGTATGCCGGACTGAGTAGAAGGGAAAAAATCGAGAACATACGTAAAAAGATGCGCCAACAAGATGGATCCCATTATTTAATCACGGCCTTGGACGAGATAGCCTGGACTTTAAACCTTCGGGGAAACGATGTACCTTTTAATCCTGTGTTTCATGCCTACTTAATTATTTCGCTGGATGCAGTTTACTTGTTTATTGACACACATAAAATTACGGCTCCCATTGGCAAGGAGTTGGCGGAAGATGACATTTCTGTGCAACTGTACTCCGACATTTTTGAATGGGTAAAAGAAATGCCGTTGGAATCTGGCCTATTGTTCGACCCCGCAACAACAAATGCCAGGATATTCTCGCTGATTCCAAAGGAGGTTATAAAAATTGAGAAACCAAGTATCGTAAAAGATCTTAAAGGACTTAAAAACAAGACGGAACAGGACGGATTTAGAAATGCAATGGTAAAAGATGGTGTGGCCATGGTTAAATTCTTATACTGGCTCGAAAAAAATGTACCTAACGGATCAGTCACTGAGCTTTCGGCCTCAAAACAACTAAAAAAGTTCAGGGCGGAAAACGAGAATTTCGTGGGTGAATCGTTTGGGGCAATCTCAGGTTTTGGCGCACATGGTGCCATTGTTCATTATAGTGTTTCCGAGGAGACGGATATTAAATTGACCCCCGACAATTTTTACCTGATTGATTCCGGTGGCCAGTATCAGGAAGGAACTACGGATATCACCAGAACAGTTCATCTTGGTGCGCCTAACGAACAACAAAAATCGGATTTCACGATGGTTTTAAAAGGCAATATTGCGCTAGGTACTACTTGTTTCCCGGCAGGAACCAGAGGTGTCCATCTGGATATACTTGCCCGCAAACCACTATGGTCAAAAGGATTGAATTACGGTCACGGAACCGGGCATGGTGTTGGCTGCTTTTTAAACGTGCATGAGGGACCGCAAAGCATTCGTCCAAATGACAATGGGGTAGCATTCGAAAAGGGAATGATTACTTCTAATGAACCTGGTTTGTACCGTACGGGCCAATATGGCATCCGTATCGAAAACCTGTTGTTAACACTAGAATCGGACCATTCCGAGTTTGGTGAGTTTTTAAAGTTCGAAACTTTGACCCTCTGCCCCATCGATTTAAAATCGATTGCGTCATCGCTCCTAACACACGAAGAAAAACTATGGATAAACAGTTATCACAAAAATGTTTACGATAAGATTTCGCCGTACCTGGACGAAGAGTTGCAGGTTTGGTTAAAGGAACAAACAAAAGAAATTAAATAATTTACGCTTCTATTACTTATGTTATCAGTTTGTATTCCTGTTTATAATTACGATGTATCAGAGTTAGTTGACAATTTGGTAAAACAATCGAGGAAATGTAGTAAAGCAATTGAGATTGTTGTTGTAGATGATGCCTCCAAAACAGAATATATTAATATTAATAACAGAATTGAAAAACATAACAATGTTACTTTTATAAAATTAGCTAAAAATATTGGCAGATCATCAATTAGAAATTTATTGGCAAGTAAAGTGAAATACAACTATATTCTTTTTTTAGATTGTGACTCAAATTTAAAACCTGATTTTCTTGAAACTTACCTGAAAGCGATTGACAATAATACTCAGGTAATTTGCGGAGGTACATTACACCCCAAAGAGTGCCCGGCCCCCAGTCGGACGCTTCGATGGAAATCCGGAAAATTCAGGGAAGATCATTCAGTAGATACTAGAAGAAAAAGTCAATATAAAAGTTTTACTTCAAATAATTTCATTGTTCAAAAGAATGTTCTTAATAAAGTTTCTTTTAATGAAAAGATTAGAAAATATGGTCATGAGGATACCTTGTTTGGAATAGAACTAGAGCAAAAGAAAATTAAAATAGAACATATCGATAATCCAGCAGTACACATTGGCATTGATTTAAGTGAAGATTACATAAAAAAAACAGAACATGCTATTGAAAACTTGGTACAACTATTGAAAGAATCCGAATATCGGATGGCTTTATCAAAAAGGATAACACTTTTAAAGTATTTTAATTGGATCAGCAAAACAAGAATGAATGTATTTGTTAAGTTTATCTTTAAGCTATTTCGACCACTTATCATCAAAAACTTATTAAGTACAAAGCCTAATTTAAAGCTATTTGATTTTTATAAGATAGGTTACTTGGTTTCAGTTTATTAAAACAAAGTGCTTATTTAAGATTAGTAAATTAAACAACATATTCATGAATACCAGATCAATATTACACACTTTTTTCACCTTTATTATACTGTGCTGTACCGTCAACAGCATGGCACAGGGATACAAAATCGATGTTTCGGTAAAAGGATGGCAAGATACCACATTGATATTGGGGCATTATTTCAATAAAAAAATGTTGGTCAACGATACGATATATATTGACAGCAAGGGATCCGGAACATTTTCGGGCAAAGATAGATTACCCGGTGGTGTTTATATTATTTATATGCCCGATCAAAAGTACTTTGATATAATTGTAGATGATGAGCAACACTTTTCTATCATAGCGGATAAAGAAAACCCGGTTCAGTCGTTGGAAGTAAACGGAAATAAACAGGAAAGGGCATTTAACGATTACCAAAAGTTCATTTTCAACAAACAAGAAAAAGCAAACGAAATACAGGAAAAGCTTAAGAACAAAGATCAATATTCAAAAGAACAGGTTGACGCATGGAAGAAGAAATTGGGGGTGCTGTCAACTGAAGTAAACTCGTATTGGGACAAGATTCTGGACAAACATAAAGGTACATTCTTGGCCTCGTTTATTAAAGCCATGCGCGAAATTGAAGTGCCCGATTTTAAAGAACTAAACGAACCTGATTCGATTATACAGGTAAAAAGGTATCAATATTACAAGCATCATTATTTCGACAACTTTGATATGAAGGACGACCGCTTGATGCGTACCCCGTTTTTCACCGGTAAGTTAGAAAACTTCTTCTCCAAAACCGTGTTGCAAATACCCGACAGTTTGGTAAAAGAGTCGGTAAGGATTATTGAAATGGCTGAAGGTAACAAGGAAATGGAAAAATATCTTATCCAATTTACCTTTAACTATGCCAACGATAGCAAACTGATGGGAATGGATGCCGCCATGGTACAACTGGGCGAAAAATATTACCTCTCGGGCATTGCTGATTGGGTAGACGAGGAATTTATTGAAAAACTGGAAGACAGGATAACTAAGCTAAAACCAAACTTAATTGGAAATCAAGCTCCTGATTTGAAAATGGTGTCGCTCAACAATCAATATTTTCGCTTAAGTGAGGTATACGCCCCGCTAACCGTATTGGTTTTTTGGGAACCGGACTGTGGACATTGTAAAAAGGAAATACCCAAACTTAAAGAGGTAGTATGGGATAAATACCAGGACATAGGCGTTAAGATATTTGCGGTTTTTACCCAGCACGAAACAGAAAAGTGGAGCGAGTTTATTGCTGAACACCAACTGGAGGAATGGATCAATGTTTACGATCCATACCATCAAAGTAATTTCCGTAACCTGTACGATATTTATAGTACGCCTGCCATTTATATTTTAGACGAAAACAAAAAGATTATTGGCAAAAGAATTGGGGCGGAACAAGTTCCAGGATTCATAGATCACCACCTGGGACTCAGTGGGCATTCAAACATAAGCCGTCAACAGTAGCCCGGTGGCAAAGCGCACAATACGGTAAGCCTTTAGCGATGAACTGAAACACGAGCACATGCGTAAAAACACAAACGCCACATATACAAGAAAGTAACCCACAGATTATGTTAAAATCAAGGGCGGTTAAAATATAAATGTAACATACACGTAAAATATGAATAGTTTTTTTACCTATTTCGTCATATCAATAGTTTCTATAATTGGATTGATGGCATGTGAGGACCACACCAAGGAAATACCCAACTCGGAAATATATATAGATATGCCCGATGATGGTTACGAGGTAAAAGTAAACGACACCATCGATATATCGCCAAAGATCACCTATGATATTAATTCTGCGTATTCCTGGGTGCTTGACGGACAACTCGTGAGCCAGGAAAAAGACTTGCGCCTGATTCCAACTGAATTAAATAAGTACGAATATACTTTTTCGGTTAACAACAGCCGGGGAATTGCCCTTATTGATATTCCCGTTCAATCCATGTACAAAACCGACTTTGAAGAAATAGAATTTGAAGAAGATACCTTTTGGACCAACAATGAAAATTACATCTCATTTTTATCTGACCAGATTCAGTTTGAATCATCAGGAAACTATGCTTCTGATACTTGGACCGGTTTTACGTACTCCAACCTAAGCGGGAGCAACTCGGTTGATGACTATGAAAAATACAGCTGCTATAAAACGCCAACTGAATTTGATTCGGATGTGTTTGGGATAATGTTACTAGACGCCTATCAACAGCCTATTGCATTAACCACTAAGGATGGGGAAGATCATCTGTTCAAAAGCATCTCCATCAACAATTCGTATTACGTTTACGATGCCATTAGTAACGGCAACAATGGTTCGAAGAAGTTTGGTGGTGAAACCGGCACCGAAATCGACTGGTTAAAATTAACAATTACAGGAATCAACAAAAGTGGAACCACTCGGGGAAACGTTGAGATTATGCTTGCCGATTACACCACTGGTAGCAACCGCAACAATACTATTTTAAGTACATGGACCGATTACGATCTGGAAGATATAGGCAAAGTATCGCGACTGGAATTTGTATTGTCCTCTTCCGATACCGAAAGTGGCAAATTAAACACCCCGCCTTTTGTGTGCTTTGATGAAATAAAGATAATAGAGTAAATAAAACTCTTGTGTTCCATGGAATCTTTGTCATGACGCTTTTCCCCAATCGAATCGAATCCACCAACAAGACAGCTAAATACCGGAAAATCCTTTGCGGATTTTGGATAATTTATGATCGTTTCTATTTAACAATCCGCAGCTTCCTTGGAGAAGAATCGACTAAAAACTTAACTGTCCTGTACGTCCCTACTCCACTATAAATTTCTTATTGATTTGCCTGTTACCAAGATAGAGTTTTAATATATAAACTCCTGTTGGTAGGTTATTTAATGACACGGGAATTTTATCCCCGGTAGTATTTATAAGCTGGGTATTAGCAATACGGCCACTCATATCTATTATCTCCACGTAATCAACAAATTGTTGGTTACTATTTACATAAACATAATCACCAATACTTGGTATCGGAAATAAAACCACATCCGAATTATCAACCGGAACTACCTGTGTATCTCCATAAACAACCGATTCGGCCAATACATCCAACCAAAGCGAATAGTTAATACCATAATCGTATACATCGGAAGCTTTTTCCCATCCTGTGGAACTATGGTATACCCACATTGTGTTATTTACTTTTGTGCTGTTTGCAGAGTGATAAACGGCCATGGTGTCCACCGGCGAACCGTTATAATTAATTTCGTACCCAACAAAAAAACTACCATTCACCTCCAGCGGACTATCAAATTCCAAAAATATTTCTCTTTTTTCCCTTAAAGTATCAATGCCAACACCTTCTTTTTTAAGAATAATTGATTGAGGCATCTGACTCCCTTCCCAAACCATTATATCAACGGTTTGATCGGAACCATATTTGTATTCACAAGGCATAATGTATACTCCTTTTATGGAGGCTGACTTAATGCCTGCAAATTCTTCAGCAAATACCGTGGTTTGTTTGGCATTGTGCCCGCCCAAATAACCACCTTCGGAAATCCTTGTCGCCAAAGGATCATCGCCCGTTTCAACATTGCTTAGCCTTATAAAAGGATTTTCCGCATAAGGGTCCAATCCCTCCAAACTTTGAACGCCGATATTCTCAGGGTCGAGCCAGGGCTTAAAATGCTCGTCTAATTCAGTATTTCTGTCCCAGGCTTTATAAAACTGCGTAAAATAATCGTTTACCGGATTACCGCAATAAGCTTCTCCACCCGAAAGTGTTCCTACCAGCAAATTGCTACCATCAAATATAGGACAGCCCGAGGAACCAACTTCTGTTGTGCCTGTAGTCCATTCCGTAACCCTCCAGTGAAAGTTATCGACCTGGGCATAGGGATCATTTCCGGATTCGTTAAATGTCCACGGTTGAAGATTTCCATCATAAGTCGCAATTTTCTTTACATCACCTTGGGGGTGGTGAATGGATTTAAATGGTGAAGCCGGGTCCGAACTCAGGCTCCAGCCTGAATAATAAGGCCTATAATATGCAGGTGGGTTTTCCACCATTTCCAATAAGGCTATATCAAGGCTATTCACAAGTACTTTTGTTTCTCCTCCGGTAATACTCCAGGAATCCGTACCCAAGGTTTGCGACTTTGAGCCTTCAATCGTTGCGCAATGAGGCGATTCGTAGTTAAAAAACAATAGAGTAGTGCTTCCCTCGTTATCCAAGCGCATGCAGTGTGCAGCGGTTATCATATATGGTGTTCCATCATTACTGGTATTGTTAATCATGGTTCCCGTGCACAGTTCGCTTCCCCCAACAATCATTTTCACAACAGAACGACGTATATCCAATTGATTATCGGTATCGTAACAGGCAATATCTTCATTACAATAACCCGCATCACCGAAATACCCGGTTTTCAATGTAATAAGGTCATAAAATCCTAAAAAATCATGATTTACCGCACCAATCAATAAATCCGCGTTAAATTCAGCATTTTTAGGTTCCTGGTATTCAACAATTACCTGGTCACCTCTAACGGGAGCAGTTGCCAATATACCGGTGGGTTTATTATTTTTATGGGTGAATGATCCGATAATATGCGAAAAATCGGTATTATAAATAAACAGCTTTCCTCCTACCGGAAGTTTATACCTGTCGAAGATTAAATTGATTGAAAAAGCACCCGGTGAGCTAACCGATAAACGCCAAACTTTTGTACCATCCTCCAGTATCGACCATATACCTGAATTATCAGGTGTATAATTAACGGTATACTGGTGGGCAAAGGTCAAAGGTTGCCCTTTGCCATAATTGTCAACCGATTTAAGTTGTAATTGACTCGGCACAAAGCGATGCGCTTTTAAATTTTGCTCAACTTCTTCACTGATAGTATACATAAATATTGGACTCCCCCCATAACTAACCTGTGCGTCAACGTTTAGAGCGAAGCTAGCCACCAAGAGCATTAATATCCCCAATATTTCACTTCTTTTCGCATTCATAATAATCATTCTTCAATATGGTCTTCGCCTATATTTCCCGGCTTTGGCTTACATTCTCTTATTAATCAGTATCGATATCATGGCTTTTATCTTTTAGTTTAATTGTAGATTTAACTTTTGCAACGCGTCTTAAACGCCCGGTCTTACCTAACTTATAATGTACCAATGCCCAAGCCATTAATATACTTGTACCCAAAATTATAAATAAAAGTATACCTGTTTCAAAATCGTTTATTAAAAAATCATCGGGTATAGCAAAATACAACAATACCGATATTAATCCGCGCGGCGCAATAAACACTTGCGGTAAAAAGTTTTTCTTAACAATGAGTTTAAAAAGCAACCATCTTACCAAAAACATGATGGCCATAAATATTAAAGAACCCAGAACCACCTTTGTTTTAAATATTCCGGCAATGGTAATGCTCAACCCAAAAACAAAAAAGAAAAATGTACGCACCACAAAGGCACTTTCGGCCGTTAACAACTTAAAATCCAATAATACCTGTTTCACTTCGTTTTCCTTAAGGAATTTTTTCATGATACCCGTAAAAAAGATATGTCTATTTTCGAGAATCAGGCCAAAAACCAAAATAATAAGTAACGACGATAGATGAAACACCTTGCCTACCGCATACAGTAAAAGTAATACGGAGATAAACAGAAATAGTTTTATTTGTGTGTTTATTCTTTGAAAAAAGATAATCATAGCATAAGAAAGTACCACAGATAATACAAGAGTACCTCCAATGTTAGTTATCACATTCAGACCTATACTGGAAAACTCGTTTGTATGTACGTTGTTAATAACCATATAAAACAAAATAAGCCCAAAAATATCGGACAAGGTACTTTCGTAAATCAAAAACTCTTTTTTCTCTTCCTCTAACTGATTTACACTGGGTATAACAATGGCACTGCTAATAATTGACAATGGGATTGCATAAATAAAAGCCGTAAGGAAGTCGAGGTTAGCTATTAAAATCTGAATTCCATAGGCAAAAATAAATACATTAACAAATAGTGAAACCAATGCAATAAGACCCGATTTCCATATCATGGGCCATCGCTCTCTTGATAGTTTTAAATCCAAGGCACCTTCCAGCACGATGAGCATAAGTCCAACTATCCCTAATATTTCAAGGGGGAATATCCAATCCACATCGTCTACCCCTATATTAAAGAAACTCTTACTAAAAAAACCTAACAGAATTAACATTATAACACTGGGAACTGCCGTTTTATCAGATATCAACGAAAATAAATAAGAAAAAACAATTATTAATGTTGCACCAATAATTGACAAATAGGCAACGTTATTTGCGGTAATTAAGTTATGTAATGAGAATATCTCCATTTTTTTTGTTGCGTGTATTAGAAAATTAATTTAAAAAAAAAGTTGCCAATGATAAATACATCGACAACTCTTGTTAAACGTTATTAAGATTATATTGTTCTTGTCTATTCGTATACTTTACACTCCACCTGTTTCCTCAAAGCCATTAAACCGTTCTGCATCAAAGCAGTCATTTCATCTTCGCCCGGATAAACCGCCACGGGGGCAATAAAGTCAACCATATCCCTAATATATTTCACCACAAATTTATCGTGAGCGATACCACCTGTTAAAATAATTCCATTAACCTTACCTTTTAATACAGTAGCACATCCACCTATGGCCTTGGCAATTTGATAGCACATCGCGCTTAATACCAGTTCGGCATGTTTATCACCGGCTTTAACTCTTTTTTCAACCTCAAAGGCTTGATTCGTCCCTAAATGAGCCACTAATCCACCTTTACCATTAACAATCTTTTTCATATCCTCAAAAGTGTACTCCCCACTATAACATGCTTTTATAAGAGCTCCGGTTGGTAACGTCCCTGCTCTTTCCGGAGAAAAAGGGCCATATCCATCAATAGCATTATTAACATCAATAACTTTCCCTTGCTTATGGGCACCGATAGAAATCCCTCCCCCCATATGAGCCACGATTAGGTTAAGCTCTTCGTACACAAATCCACGGGTACGCGCAAACAAGCGCCCAACTGCCTTTTGATTTAACGCATGAAAAATAGAACGGCGAGGCATACTCGGACAACCCGTTATACGCGCTACATCTTCCAGCTCATCAACTACTACAGGGTCGGCAATATACGCTTTTGCATCAGGCAGCGATTTGGCAATATCATCGGCAATCAGACCTCCCAGGTTACTGGCGTGCTCACCTAATACCCCAATTTTCAAATCGCGCTTAAGGGCTTCATTAACTTCATAAACCCCCGATTGAATCGGTTTTACCAACCCTCCACGTCCCACAACACCATCGATACGTTCTATGTCAATATCGGCCTGAATCAGCTCATTCAGAATGACCTCTTTCCTAAACTCATATTGGTCGGCTATTGTTTTAAAAGGCGCCAAATCATCGGTTGAGTGCTTGATGTTTTTTAAGAAAATAGATTTTTCGTTGTCGTAAACCGCAATTTTGGTTGAGGTAGATCCTGGATTGATTACTAAAACTCTAAAGATTTCCATAAAATAATTTTCAATGATTAACAATTATTTTCAGCCATTAAGCAGGCTAAAGCTAAACAATAGTATTTAGATTTAAAACTCTCACTTCGCGACATAACTACGACTGGATGAGTTGTACCCCGTATAAGTCCGGCAAGCTCTCCCCCACCAAACAGCATTAATCCCTTGTAAAAAGGATTGCAAGCCTCAAGTGAAGGGAACAACAGTATATCCGCATTCCCTTCCACCGGTGTATCTATACCTTTAATTTTGACACTTCCCGGATCGCAGGCCAAAAACACATCCAATGGTCCATCCATGATACACCCTTTTATTTGGCCTTTTTCCGCCATCTCGCACATGGTTTGGTATTCTAATGAGTTCGGGAAATGGGGAGAAACTTTTTCAGTTGCCCCTATTAAAGCTACCCTTGGTTTTTTGATACCCATATTGTGGGCCATTTCTATGGCATAATTGGCCATAGTTACTTTCTGTTGAAGATTTGGGAAGGGCAAAACAGCCGGATCTGTTAGAAACAATAACTTATTATAGGCAGGTAACTCAATTGCACAAACATAGCTAAGAACACTTTCCGGCATTAACAATCCATTTTCCTTGTTCAATACGGCCTTTAAAAACAAATCGGTATTGATCAGTCCTTTCATCAAAATATCTGCCTCACCCCTTTTTACCATAGCCACGGCCAGCTCCGAAGTTTTTTCTTCGTTAACGCATTCGATGATATCATATTTTTCTTTCTCCTCCAGAAAATCATAGGGCAAAAGTTGCGATATTTTGCGACTGTTCCCCATTAATATCGGAAATACGAATTTTTCTTCGGCAGCTTTCAGAACCGCATCCAATGTATTGCTGTCTTCAGCAACTACGACCGCCACCCTAAACTTTCGTTTAAGGCCAATCACATATTCGGGAATTTGTTCCAGTTTACTGATATTCTTCTCCATGACGCACTATGCTAATGCAGCTAATAATATGCTGTGATATTTCGATTCTTCGGAGTCGCTTCTGGAGGTTAATACGATAGGCGTTTTTGCCCCTAAAATAACAGAAGCGACCTTGGCTTTGGCGAAAAAAACCAACGTTTTATAGAGCACATTACCCACCTCAATATCGGGCATCAAAAGCAAATCGGTATCTCCGGCCACTGCACTTTTTATATTCTTTTCCTTAGCGCTTTCAAAACTTACCGCGTTGTCAAAGGCCAAAGGACCGTCAATAATACAGTTTTTGATTTGGTCGCGCTGGTTCATCTTCGACAATAGAGCAGCGTCGAGAGTTGCCTGCATGCTTTCGTTAACCATTTCTATGGCGCCAAGCACAGCCACTTTCGGTTTGGCGATACCCATCTTGTTTAAATACCCTACCGAGTTGTTTAAAATAGCTATTTTATCTTTCAGGTTAGGTGCAATATTCATCGCCACATCGGTAATTGCAATTAATTTATGATAGGTATCTACTTCGAACAACGCAAAATGTGATAGTAAGCTGCCTGTTCGCAAACCCCATTCTTTATTCAGTACACCTTTTAAAAGGTAGGGTGTGGCCACTTTTCCTTTCATTAGAATATCAGCCTTGTTGTCGTGAACCATCCTGACCGCTATTTCCACACATTTTTCATGATCCGGTTCATCGATAAATTGTGCACCCTCAAAATCATAGCCTTTTTCTTTTATAATTTCCTTCGTTAAAGCTTTGTCACCAATCAAAACAGGTTTAATTATTCCTGCCTGAAAAGCTTTATGAATTGCGTTTAACGATTGGGCATCTTGCGAAACAGCCAATACCAATGTTTTTATTATATGGTTCTTATTAATAAGACGTTCCAGATCCGACAACTTTTTAAACATATCCTACTTTTTAGTTTTGTTACCTTTTAATTTCTCGTTTTTTCAGATTTAAAAATACGGCTGAAACATCATTATAAATATGACTTTTATAAGCAAAAAAGGTGCAACTACAATTTCATACGGAAACCATAACGCACCTTTTTACCATCTTAAAAACAAAGCATTATCTGTTAGCCAAGTCCTCTACGATCTGTTTTGTGTCCTTTGCTATAACCAACTCTTCATCTGTTGGCACAACCATTACCTTAACTTTACCGTTTTCTTTGCTTAAAACCGCCTCTTCTCCGAAAATTGCCTCGTTTTTCTTATTGTCCATTTCAATACCCATATACTCAAGTTCTGAACATATTTCTTGACGGATATAAGTTGCGTTTTCTCCAATACCGCCAGTAAACAATATAACATCAACGCCACCCATCGCCGCTGCGTATGAGCCAATGTATTTTTTAATCCTATATGCGTACATTTCCAGTCCTAACTGAGCCATTTTGTTTCCTTCCATAGCTGCCGATCTAATCTCGCGCATATCAGATGAAACGCCAGTAACTCCCAACATACCGCTTTGCTTGTTGAAAAGTACGCTGGCCGACTTGGTTCCAATCATTTCCTTGTCCATGATATAGGTAGCTGCTCCTATATCCAGATCACCTGCACGTGTTCCCATGATAAGCCCTTCGATAGGTGTAAATCCCATTGAAGTATCTACCGACTGCCCGTTTTTTACAGCCGCGACAGAAGCCCCATTACCAAGGTGGCAGGAAATTACTTTGGTTTTAGAATAGTCTACACCAAGGATTTCACAAGCCCTTGCCGCCACATATTTATGGCTGGTACCATGAAATCCATAACGACGAATCCCATATTTTTGATATAAAGAATACGGGATAGCGTACATGTATGCATGCTTTGGCATAGTTTGATGGAATGCAGTATCAAATACCCCAACCTGAGGAACACTTGGCAATAATTGCTCAATGGCCGATATACCGCTTAAGTTGGGCGGATTATGCAGTGGTGCCAAATCGATGCACTCTTTCATTTTATCAATTACCTCATTGGTGATAAACACACTGGAGTTAAATGTTTCACCGCCATGAACCACACGATGACCAACTGCATCAATCTCTTCGAGGTTTTTGATACAGCCATGTTTTTTGCTGGATAATACACCTAAAATATAATCGATTCCTGTTTGGTGATCTAAAATTTCACCTTCCAACAGAACTTTTTCTCCATTTTCTTTTTCGTGCTTTAAAAAAGAACCTTTAAGTCCAATTTTTTCAACAACACCTTTGGCCAGCACATTATGACCTTCATCATCCATGTTGAATAACTGGTATTTAATGGAGGAACTTCCACAATTTAAAACTAATATCTTCATTGGTTATTTTCTTACTGATTTGATAAACTGGCTTACTTATTCCAAAATAATATCACCATTTTCATTGTACTTATAAAAACCTTCTCCGGTTTGTTTTCCCAAGTGTTTGGCTCGCACCAACCTTTTAATCAACGGGCTAGGCTTATACTTTGAGTTTCCAAACTCTTCATATAAGTTATCCATCCACTTTGAAATTTTATTTAAACCAATGATATCAGCTGTTCTAAAAGGTCCGAATCTCATGCCCAGGCCTACATTCATGGTTTTGTCGATATCAGACTTGGTTGCAATCCCTTCCATCAACACCTGACAGGCTTCGTTTAATAAGGTAATGTACAAACGAACACTTACTAAACCAGCCGACTCTTCTACCGGTATAACGTCGCGATTAATTAACTTTACAAAAGTATATACCCTATTGTACACCTCTTCGGAGGTATATAAACCTTTCACTACCTCAATAATTTTAGCCTCTGGCGATGCTACAAAAAAATGAAGACTGATACATCTATCCGGCTTTTTCATTTCCGAAGCCAGTTCGGTAATAATAATCGTGGTCGAATTTGTTGCGATGATGGTGTCTTCCCGAACAATTTCTTCTACCTTTCGGAACACCTCTTTGCGTTCGTCTATGCTTCTAAAACCGGTATTTGAATCGGAACGTATTGCTTCAATCACGAAATCGCAGTCCGCCAGATCTTTATAATCCATCGTTCCCTTAATGCGACTCATAATAGCTTTCTTTTCGCTGGAGGTCAGTCCCCAGTTTTCTATTCTGTTGTCCAGTTCTTTACCAATATTGTAGATTGCTTGGTCAATTTTGTCTTCGGTTAGCTCCAAAAAGACCACTTCCATACCGTGCCAGCTTGCAATACGGGCAATACTCTGCCCTTCCTTACCACAACCAATAACACCAATTTTAGAGAAAAGGGTAGTGCCTTTTTTCTTGTCTTTGCTTAATGCATAACCTTCAATAGGTTCTACTAAAATTTCAGCCATTTATATTGTTTTAGTTTTTACAGTTAAAATACTGTCGGATATTAATTCCGATAACATATCACTCCCTATATTAAACTTTTCCTGCAGCTTGATTTGCGGTTATTGCCACCAGGTTTACGATGTCGCTAACTGAACAGCCTCTGGACAAATCGTTAATAGGGGCAGCCATACCTTGCAATACCGGACCAATAGCCTCGGCATGTGCCATTCTTTGCACCAGTTTATAACAAATATTACCGGTTTCCAAATTAGGAAATACCAATACGTTCGCTTTACCTGCAATTTCGCTGCCCGGGGCTTTCTTAGCGCCAATAGCTTCAACAATAGCTGCATCCGCCTGTAATTCGCCATCAATCTTTAAATCAGGATCCATCTCTTTGGCCAAACGAGTAGCCTCAACAACTTTATCAACCATCTCGTGTTTAGCACTGCCTTTTGTAGAGAAACTTAACATGGCCACGCGAGGCTCAATACCAACGATGGACTTGGTAGTTTTTCCGGTTACTACTGCAATCTCTGCCAATTCGCTGGCTGTCGGATTCGGATGCACAGCCCCATCAGCAAACACTAACATGCCTTTTTCACCGAATTCATCATCAGGTAAAATCATAATAAAAGCACCTGAAACGACTTTAATGCCCGGTAAAGTTTTTACAATTTGAAATGCAGGGCGAAGTACATCTCCTGTTGAGTTTTCGGCTCCGGCAACCTCACCGTCCGCATCACCGCTTTTGATCATTAGCGTTGAAAGATAAAGTGGGTTTAACACCAATTCCTCTGCTTGCTCGCGCGTAAGCCCCTTGCTCTTGCGTAACTCTATCAACAAATTGGTGTACTCCTCCTTTTTTTCATGATTTTGAGGATCAACTATTTTAGCCTTTTCAATATTACTTAAATTAAATTTGGCAGCTTCCTTCGCAATAGCGTCGGGATTACCAATTAAAATAATATCCGCAAATCCTTCACTAATAATAGTGTCGGCTGCTTTTAGGGTTCTTTCTTCCAGCCCTTCAGGAAGCACAATTCGCTTTTTGTCTTCTTTGGCCTTAGCCTTAAGTTTGTTAATGAATTCCATTTCAGGTAAGTTATAATATATAAATTATTAATACAAAACTATCTATTAATCATCTGAATCACTATGCTTTTTATCACACAACGCAAGATAAATATTTAATCGTTGTTTACCTAGGTGATCACACAAGTGTTCGTTATGTTTGCTTGAAATCCAAAAAGAAATTCCGTAACTTATGATAAAAATTTAAAAAAATGGATCTGCAAGCCGTATTTTCAAAGTTGTTTACCGACTATTCGTCATTAAACCCTTCTGTTGGTAAAATTCATTCGCTGTTAAAAAATGAAGATGAAGAAATTCTAAACGATCATATTGCATTTAGAACATACAATTTACCACAAATCAATATTGATGTGCTTGCCAAAGCTTTTGAAGTTAGAGGATACAAAGAAAAGGGAAATTATCGATTTAAAGAAAAAAAACTGACAGCAAAACACTATGAAAATGATAAAATTCCAAATGCTCCTAAAATTTTTATCAGTCAACTGGAAGTAGAGAAGCTTAGTTTTTCAAGTCAAAAAATAATTAACGAACACTATCAGTGCATATTACAAAACCTACCCGGTGAAGAGGATATAATATTTGCCAAAAACCCAATGTTAAAATTAAGTTACGGAAATTTTCAAAAACTAAGGGAAGAATCGGAATATGCTGCCTGGATGTATGTATTCGGTTTTAGGGCCAATCACTTTACTGTATTTGTGAACTTACTTAAGAACTTTGCTACATTAGAGAAACTGAACGAATTTCTGATATCCCACGGCTTTGAGCTAAACAGAGCGGGAGGGATAATTAAGGGTAGTAAAGAGCAATACCTAAAACAATCGAGTACTTTGGCTGATAAAGTTCAGGTTAACTTTGTTGAAGGTAGCTTTGAAATACCTGCTTGCTATTACGAATTTGCCGAACGATTCCCTCTGCCAGACGGAAAACTATTTCAAGGTTTTATTACAGGATCGGCCGACAAAATTTTCGAAAGCACAGACTTTCGCAAATAAACAGTCACAAAAAGACCTGTTATTGATCAGTGGTAGCATAGATATTAGATATAAAGATAAGAGACTGCATAATAGCAATGAAATATTCAACTTACTGAAGGTTCTAATTATAATATCACAATCACACCAAATACAATAGGTTAGATAAAAAGGTATTACTACAGTAGTCATTGGTCAATAGTTTAGCGGACATTGGTTTATTATTTTTTGATATCAGAATTATTTAACAACCGCAAACAGCTAATAACCAACAACTACATAGCATTAATTGCTGACCGTTTTACTGTAGAACAAAGTTTATAGGCACCGAATACTGAACCCGCACCGGCTTTCCTCTTTGTTTACCTGGTGAAAAGGCTGGCATATCCTGAACAACCCTTATGGCTTCTTTATCCAATTCGGGATGAACTCCCCTACTCACTTGAACATTGGTAACTTCACCTGCTGGCGAAACCACAAAAGTCACATATACCCTGCCCATAATTCCGTTTTCGGCAGCGATTACGGGGTATCGAATTGCTTTTGAGATGTATCGCATTAATTCCGCATTACCTTCCTTAGTGGTTTTGCAAATATCAGGACGAAATATAGGCATCTCTTCAACAACCATAAATATGGGCGCATCCCCCTCCTCTTCTTCTTGCTCCAACACAGGCATCTGCATTAGCTCTACCACTTGATCTTCATTTGTTTCACTATCAAAGAATTCCAATTCCTCTTCAATAATTACATCATTGTCAACAATATTAATAATGTCTGTTGCTTTTATAATCTTTGGTGGTGGCGGCGGCAATTTCTGTTCCTGCCGCGTGATGGGCACCATTTCTTGTTCCTGGTCCAAAACTGAACCTTCTTGAAATTCCTTTGTATTGTTCGACGTAAAGTTTAACTCCATCATCAGTAACACGATGGCCAGGCTAATCACAAAACCAATTTCAAAAAAGATGGATCGTTTATGCTCTAAATCAGCATGTGTTGTTTTTCGAGGTAACATAACTCCAAATTTTAAAACGGTTAAAAAATATTTTTTTTAAACCTGCGGTCTCGGAGTTATTTCATCGCAACAACGATGGAGAAGCTTCGATGCCGACAGGTGTTTCAGCACTTTGCTCCATAGCAGTAACGTTTTAGTATTTATACGTCAAAAATCGATTTGAGGTTACAAAAAAGAAGGGTAAATTTGTTTTATAAGTAAAATAAAAACTCTATATTTGCGCCCGATTATAATAATCTGCATGTAATCTCTTATTGAACAGGTGGTTCACGTAATATTGCATGTATTTGTTAAATGCAATCATATCTTAAAAAATGGATTTAATTAAAATTGCCGAAGACGCATTTAAAACTGATTCAAAAGAAATGCCTTCTTTTGGAGCAGGTGACACCATCTCTGTATCTTATAAGATTAAAGAGGGAAACAAGGAACGTATCCAGATTTTCAAAGGTGTAGTAATTCAGATCAAAGGTGCAGGTTCTGCCAAAATGGTAACCATTAGAAAAATTTCAGGAAACCAGGGGGTTGAAAGAATTTTTCCGCTAAATTCACCTTTCATCGAATCGATTGCGGTTAACCGTTACGGTAAAGTTCGCAGAAAGCGTATTTACTACTTGCGCGGTCTTACTGGTAAGAAAGCCAGAATCAAAGAAAGAAGAATGTAAGAAACTCTTCATAAAAAAATCCCCGTTCAAACTATTGTACGGGGATTTTTTTTATTCTCTAGGTGGAGGAGTTACTTTCTTGACCTTCAAATAAGGATCAACGATTACTTCTGTGCCATCAGCACAAACATATCTGATATCATACTTAACTTCACCGTTTGCTTCTTGGGCTAACACAGCAAAACATTCTGTTTTATCTGGATTGAACACTACTCCATTTTCAAAGAGCTCATCGCACTCTTTATCAACGATAATAATTTCCTCGATTGTATTAATGTTACTTTCTTCATCCACATACCACTTTACGGTATCTCCGGAATTAACAGAAGAAATAAAAGAAATAGCTGCAGATTTCAAACCATTGTTATCACTAAGCACTAAATTTTCCTTCTCTGTTAAGTCAATTGCTAGTTTAATTTCAGTGGTGCCGGGAGCAATCAACTCCTCTTCTACATAATCATCGACCTCGTTCTCTGCCGTACAACAATTCACGAATAGTATCACAATCAAAAATAAATACCCATAATTTTTCATTCTCTTTTTTTTTTAAGTTAAACAATAAAAAGTAAGGTTACCAAGCTTAAAAATTTAATATCCAGGATGTCTACAATTAATATACGACACTACATAATAAAGGTTACTATAATTTTAACGTAAAAAAAAATCCTATTACCATAAAAAGCACGATAATAGGATTAATTAATTATATTATTGTTTTTTTTATTTATCAATATACATTTCGTATCGAAGTGGATTTTCCTTCATTAAAAATTCCTTAGAAGGTATAAAGTCAATGGTTTTCGCAGATTTCAATAATTCTTGAGCTTTCGTGCTTGATCCTGTAATTTTACTAATCGCAAAAGCCGTGAGTACTTCATCAGGATCTCCCAATTCATATCTAAAATCATCGTACATTTCATAATCGGGAATCAGCCCAATACTATAATCTATAGAATTATCTACATTTTCGGCCCTCATGATAATAGGTTGTATGGCCCAATTATGCGTTCCATCTTCATCTTCAATTGTTATAGAGCCATAATATTTACCGTGCGTTTGTTCACCTATTTGAAAAACATTCATATACGGAGAGAGGCTATAAATAACCATCTCACTGGCAGAAGCTGTGCCACCGGTAGTTAATACATAGAGATTACTTAAATCGAGGTTATTCGAATTTGTTTCAAAATAATCTTCAAACCATTCCGTGTATGTACCTGGGTTTTCATTTCTGATTGCTTCTTCCAAACCGTCATTATAGGCACTTCTTAAAAAAAGCTCACCCGCACTTGAGGCAGGACAAATCATACTTGCCATCAACCTGGCTGTAGATACGGCACCGCCTCCATTATATCTTAAGTCTAATATTAACTCCGAAACACCCTCAGCCTTAAAGTTGCTAAATACGGCCTCAAGATCATCATTATATTCATCAATAAAACTGGTATAAGCCAAATACCCTATTTTTATACCACTTATTGTAAAAACCTCATTTCGTAAAATCGGATCTATCTGTATTTCTTCGGCGGTAACGTCAACAGACGGTGTTAAATCATAAATTTCCCCATCCGAAACCGTTCCCAACCCGACATTCAACTGGTCAGAATAAAATAAATCTGAATAATTGTCCGGTGTAATCCAGGCTCCATTCATTTCTACAATTAAGTCTCCGCGTTTTAATCCGGCTTTGTCTGCGGGGCCACCGGGCTCTACATATTCGATAAAGGCTACTACCCTATCACTTCCCTCTTCAAAATAATATCCTCGCAATGAATATCCAACTTCTTTACGTACTCCTGCAAAATAATTGTTCAATTCATCCACATCGTCGGTAATAAACGACCATCTGTCAATTTCATCGTACAATAGCTTGTCAAAATACTCCCAGGTATCAGGTTCCTCGCTAATGTTTAAAGTAGGCATTTTATCCTCCCAAAGATAATACAATGACATGTTTTCATATACAAAGCTGTTTATCTTCAAAACTCCAGGATCTATAGTTTCCTCCTCTTCTATTTCTATTTCATTTTCATCATCCTCACAAGCTACAATCACGAATAAAAAAGCCAATAATAGGAGAATATTTTTTACTGAATATCCAGAAATTCGCATAGGGTTATTTTTAATGATTAATAATTATGTTGCAATTTAAAAAATAAACGGAAAAATCTCTATTACAATAATCATATTTAATATAAGGCCCGAGTACTTATAAAGTCTATTCAGCAATTATCGTGCAAAACATCATAAAAAAGGCCGTCCGTTATAAAAGGACAGCCTCGAATTGCTTTATTTTTTATTATTTAATTAAAGTGGTACAAGAAAACAATCTCCCCTTCGAAGGCAGGCTTTCTGCTTCCTTCAATTTCCATTACAACTCCAATATTGGCTTTTGTAGTTCCTCTCAGATTTTTAACATCCACCACTTTGGCCACCAACCTTACTTTTGAATTAACCAGTACGGCCTGATTAAACTTAAGACTCTCTATACCATAGTTCACCTGCATTTTAATATTTTGCACTTCTACAATTTGCTCCCATAAATATGCCAATAACGAAACCGTTAAATATCCATGCGCAATTGTATTTCCGAAAGGAGACTCCGCTTTTGCCTTTTCCGGATCGGTATGTATCCATTGATGATCAATAGTCGCCTCAGCAAACAGGTTTATCTGCTCCTGTGTAATAGTGTGATACTCCGACTTTCCTATTTCCTGTCCTTTTAACGCTTCTAATTCTTCAAAGCTTTTAATAATCTTTTGAGCCATATACGCTTTTTAGTTTATTCTACAATTTTGTGCCAAAGATAATCTTTTTAAGATAATACAATCTCCACCAAATAACCACGCGGCCGCTATTTCATTTTAAGAACCCGTTTTTCATCCTTAAATTGAGTCATTCTAATATAAACCTGACAAATATCTCATACTCAAGCATTATCTTCCCGAAATCTAAATTAGGAGTTTCCATCTGTGCAGCGCCCGTCTCGGCTCTAAAGGCATAATTAACAACCTGGTTACCGTAAGGCCTAACATTACGTTCTTGAATATAAATGGCTTTACCAACCTTTTGATGGATTGCCTCCACCAATTTTGTTGCCTTGTCTTTTGCCGCTTTAATAGCATCCACCTTTACTTCTTGTTTCAACTCCTCTATTTTAGAATGATCTGTTTTAATGATGGACAAATTAGAAATACCAATTTCTTCCATTTCCAAAAACACTTTACCCAGGGTGGCCCCACTGTTAACAATAAGCTGGTATTTTTTCGCGGTTCGTATGCCCGACTTTTTATACCAATATTCCTTAAAATCAGAGGAAAAATCCAGAATACTCAAATCCTTATTAACATCAATTCCAATGTCGGTAAGCGTTTTTAACATTTTCTTTTCCTGTTCCTCCACCTGTTGTTTTCCTTTACTATCATCTTCCTTAATAACAATTGAAATATAAATTTCATCCGGCACAACCTCTATTTCCGCGGTTCCGGTAACTTCAACAAAAGGTTGATCGATAAAGTTTTTGGTTCCCTGAGCGCCTATCATCACAAAGTGAAACCCAACGATTAATATCATTATTGCTTTTCTCATAACGCTGTATTTTATTTTACATATGGGATGTTGAAGTTATCGTTTTTCCACAAAAAAAGCGATACATTTAATTGTACCGCTAATTACATAACACTTATCACTTAAATTTCGCAAACCATATCCTTTAATTGGAAGCCATCTGAGCCAGTTTAGAGCTAACTTGTATTTGCTTTTGGCTAGCTATTTCCTGGTTTAGCTGAAACGTTAACTTGTTATTTCTAACTTTAAAATTAACCATGGCATACTTTGGCATATAATCCTGTTCTTCTGTTATTGTCATAACCGAATGAGTATCCAATGCTCCAACCAGCTTTTTAGCCCTTAACGATCTTCCGCTTGGAATAAATACTATTTGGCACCCTTTCATATCATCTGCTGTTTCAACTTCCACAACCGATATTCTTGCCAATCCAACGTTTTTGCCATTAACGGTGTTATTTAACGCACTAAAAATCGCATGATTTTTACCGTACACCCCAATTGTAAAACTTTTTAACGATTCTTGTTCGGGCCATTGAATATACCTCATAAAATTGGCTATAAAAGAAGCCTCGATTTTTTGCAATTGTACCTGAGCACTCATAGAGTTGGCTACAAACACTAAAACAAGTACTACTAGCGTTTTTATCACCTTCGTTCTTCCCATTGACTTATAATTTCAAACATTTTATAGGCCTTTTAACGCCATTGGTCAAAAATAGTTACTGAATGACCATGAATATTTGAAATTCATTCACTTTTTTTTCTGCCTATCACAACAAACCAGCCCGCCGGTGCCTTGAAAGTTGAACTGTACTATCTATAAAGTCAACTAACACATATGTAAATCACAATTAAATTCAAGTGAGCTATTGACACATGGTTGAATTATGAAAAATATTTTTTATTTTATCTATGCATATGGAAGAGTTATGCACAAATAACCCGAATAGCATCTTTAAATTCATTAAGTTCTACAGGTTTCTTTAAAAAAGCACTAGCCCCATTAGTTAAACATGAATCAATGGTACTTTGCCCGGTATCACCAGACACCACAACAACAGGTATACCCATCCACTCCTCTTCCAGATCTCTAAGTATTTCGAAACCATCCTTTAGCGGCATATGTATATCAAGCAATACCAAATCGGGTCTTTCCTTTATGATTTTCTTCCATCCTTCCAAACCATCGTTGGCTTCTAGAATATGTATATTATAATTCTTCAGCATTCCTTTTAGCACTGCTCTGCTATCCTGTGCATCATCAACAATTAAAACTTTCTTCATTTCTAATAATTATTTTAATTTGATATATGGGAAGTTAACGATTTATTTATAGAAAGGATTTCAGATGTTGATTAAATCAGTGCTTACTTATGCCAATATGAGTTTTCTTTAGACCAAATTTATTGACCTTGAAACATTTTTCCCTTAACCTATCTACATTCTTTGTGAATTAATTCTAAATCGCTATTAGCCATTTTCCCCGCACCTTAATACAGACATATGGCAGGCAGGAAATGTTAAAAAACTAAACTAGTAGGGACTGGTAGGTATTTTATTGGTTTTTTTTATTATAATTGCAACGAAACAAATAAAAATTAACAATTTCTTTACCCTTTAATAAGGTTAGAGATGGACACGAATAAACTATTAATTTTTTCTAATATAACATTATAGCTATGGCACAAATAAGTTCGTTAATCGAGAAAATGAACGGGGGAGACAATCCTTTTTTTAAAGAATTATATGGAACAGATTCAGTTGTACTTAAAGAACAAGTAGATCGCTACATCAAATACATGAATGAGTTTAAAAACATTTATGGAACGGATGATGTAACTTTATTAAGTTCTCCTGGACGTACTGAGGTTGGCGGTAACCACACCGATCACCAGTTAGGCCGTGTGTTAGCCGGTGCAGTAAACTTGGACAACATTGCCATTGTTGCACCTAACGGAACGAACAAGGTGCGTATAACTTCTGTTGGTTTTGATCCTTTCGAAGTTGATTTAGATAATCTGGAAATAACTGAATTTCAAATTACTCCGGGAAACTTGGTAAAGGCTATTGCGGCCGGAATAAAAGAGTTAGGTTTAAAAATCGGAGGTTTTGATGCGGTTATTCATGGTTGCGTGCCAGAGGGTTCCGGCTTAAGCTCATCCGCTTCTATCGAGGTATTAATAGGTGCTATTTTCAGTAACTTATTTAACGACGGAAAACTTGATCCGGTTGACAACGCCAAAATTGGACAAAAGGCAGAACACGCTTGCAAGAAGTTCTGTGGTTTGATGGATCAAACAGCTTGTGCAGTGGGTGGTTTCATCACTATTGACTTTGAGGACAAAGCAAACCCTATTGTAAAAGCTATAGATTTCGATTTCGCCAAAACAGGATATTCTTTGGTGATTACGAACACAGGTGGCAGTCACGGCGGGCTTGACGAAGAGTACAATGCACTTCCGGGTGAAATGAAATCTGTGGCTAAAGAGCTTGGGCAAGAAGTACTGCGCCCACTTTCGATGGAAGATGTGGTGAAGGGAATTCCTACCATTCGTGAAAAAGTGGGTGACCGTGCATTATTACGTTCAATCCACTTCCAGGCAGATAATGCCCGCGTAGTAGATCAGGTTGAAGCACTTGAAGGCAATCATTTTGACAAATTCCTTGAACTGGTCATTGAGTCAGGACTTAGCTCATACACCTACAACCAAAATATTTTTGTAGGTGGAGAAACTAAATATCAAAATGTCGCACTTGCCTTAGCATTGAGTGATCTTGTTCTTAAAGGAAAAGGTGCATGGCGTGTCCACGGGGGCGGTTTTGCCGGCACTATCCAGGCATTTGTTCCTAACGATTTATTAGATTCGTACATATCTACGCTGGAGTCAGTATTTGGAGAAGGTAACTGTCACAAGTTGTTTATTCGCTCCAAGGGTGCTGTTGCAGTAGAACTTTAAACATAAAATCATCGGAATGGGTATCAATTTCATACCCATTTTTTATTAACTAATTATTTAAATTATTTGAAACTTATGGGGAGTTCAAAACAAAACTACACGGTACCTTTTGCGATAATGTCCTTTTTACTTTTCCTATTAGGATTTGTGACATGGATCAATAACATCCTGGTTCCGTTTATGGAAACCAAGTTCAGTATCACGCCAAGTCAGTCTCAACTGGTCAGTGCTGCATTTTTCAGTGCGTATATCATCTCTATTCCTGTGGGCGGGGTAGTTAAAAAAATCGGTTACAAAATGAGTGTAATCATCGGGTCTATCATCACCGGTATTGGGTGCGCCATTTTTATTCCAGCCTTGAGTGTCGGTTATAACATGGTGTTAGCGGGTTTATTTGTTACTGCCATTGGCGTTGTTGTTCTTCAGGTAGCAGCCAATCCGTACGTAATTGCTTTAGGTACGCCGGAAACTTCTGCGTCACGTTTAACTTTAGCCATGGCAATTAATTCATGTGCAGCCGTGCTGGCACCAATTGTAGGTCAATTCATTATCGAATCAAATGATGGCACCATGATCGTTCATGAAAACATGGCAAAAACAATGTTTATTGCCTTAGCCGTTATTTCTATTGCGACTGCGGTGATACTGGTATTTATGCACCTACCAACTATCGAAGACGAAGCAGAAGAAGGCACAGAAGGAGCAGGCAGAAGTGCCTGGAGTTTCCCCCATCTGATTTTAGGCTTTGTTGCCATAGGTATGTATATGGGGCTCGAAGTAGGTGTCGGCAATTATTTTCTAAAATATGTAGAGTTTAACGTTGCTGGTAAAGATGTAGCTTATGCTTCAATGATTCTTGGTTTTTACCCGGCAGGTTTCTTTATTGGAAGATTGTTGGGAGCCGGGATCCTAAAGAAATATGAGGCATCAAAAGTATTGTTGGTTAACTCGTTAATCTGTGTTACACTTTTGGCAGCCTTCTTTTTAACTAAAGGTTCGGCATTCTCCATTTGGCCGCTTATCGCACAGGGTTTATTCCTTTCAATCATGTGGTCGGTATTATTTGACCTTTCCATGAAAGACATCCCTGCCAGCGCTGCAAAATTAGGATCTGGCATTATTTGTACAGGTGTAGTATTTGTTGGTTTCTGGATGTGGATTATGGGTAAATTTGTTGAATCATCAGTAACTGCAGAGTATCCTAAAGGAGACAATGGTTCTGCTTATTTGTTTTTCTTCTTCTTTTACGCATACATTATCTTTTTTGCTTTAAGGGGAGCGAAAATCAGAAAAAAATTAGCTTAATTTTTTTTAGAGGGCCTATCTTTGATTAGGTTTTCAAATTAATAATATAAAGATATGACAAAAGCTTCAGATGTTTTTACGCTAAAAAACGGAAATAATATTGAGGTTACCTTTATTGGTAGAGGCGGACAATTAATCGGAATTAAAGTACCGGATGCTAAGGGCGAAATAGCTGATGTGGTTATCGGTTACGAAAACGTGGATGCCGCTTTGGCCGGAGACGGATATTTCGGTGCGTTATGCGGACGTTATGCAAACCGTATTGTGGGTGGCAAGTTCGAACTAGACGGAACACAATATCAATTAGACGTTAACAACGGACCTAACCATTTGCATGGTGGTAATGATGGTTTTAATAGTCGTGTTTGGGATGTTGAACCATATGCCGACAGCAAATATGCCCAGGCCTATAAATTATCATTGGTAAGCCCCGACGGCGACCAGAAATACCCCGGAGAGCTTACCGTAAGTGTTATTTACGGGTTAACCGACGATAATGAGCTTGTAATTGATTACACAGCCGATACGACAAAACCTACTATTATCAACCTTACAAGCCATGCTTATTTTAATTTAAAGGGAGCTGGAACAGGAACGGTTGAAAATCACATACTGGAGCTAAATGCGGACAAATACACTCCTATTTCGGCGGAAATCGGTACCGTTACCGGAGAAATCGCTGAAGTTAAAGGTACGGCTATGGATTTTGTGGATGCCAAAAAAATTGGCGATGCCTGCCATAGCGATTGTCCTCAGGTTAAGTTAGTGGATGGTATCGATCATAATTTCGTGATCAACGGTTACGACGGCAATTTAAAATTGGCAGCCAGACTATCCGACCCGGAAAGCGGACGTGAAATGCAAGTATTTACGGACCAGCCGGGCGTTCAAATTTATACCGGTAGCCACTTCGACGGGTCTGAAACGGGAAAATCAGGGGCCCCTATCGAAAAATGGGCTGGTGTAGCATTAGAAACGCAAATTTTCCCCGATTCTCCCAATAAGGAAAATTTCCCTAATGCAGTGCTTCGGCCGGGTGAAGTTTACAAACATACTTGTGTTTACAAGTTCTCATAGTATATTCGAATCATTTTAATTAAAAGGCCATCCTGAGACTCAGGATGGCCTTTTTTATTTAGAATTAAAATGAAAACCTTGCTATTACTTGTATATCTTAATATTTTTCTACTTTTTTGCTTGCCTTAAAAGGTACCATTATTCTAAGAATAGACTTTTATACTCAAAAAACTATTAAAAACTACTTTAAAATTAAAAAATGAACACTACTAAAACGAGCAATTTTCTGCCAATAGTAATGATGATATTACTGTTTGGCATGATCTCCTTTGTTACAAACCTGGCAGCACCTATGGGAGTTGTTGTAAAATCTCAATTCGGCGCTTCAAACTTTCTGGGGATGCTGGGGAACTTCGCTAATTTCCTGGCCTATGCCTTTATGGGTATACCCGGGGGGAAATTACTGGAAAAAGCGGGCTACAAAAAAACAGCCTTGTTAGCCATTGCCATCGGTTTTGTTGGTGTTGGTATTCAATTCCTATCGGGTGTTGCCGAAAGCTTCTTTGTATACCTTTTGGGTGCTTTTGTTGCCGGTTTTTCTATGTGCTTACTAAATATTGTAGTAAACCCAATGTTGAACACTTTGGGTGGAGCCGGAAAAAAAGGAAATCAACTTATCCAAATTGGTGCCACTTTTAATTCACTGAGTGGAATGACAGTGCCTATCCTTGTCGGTGCGTTAATTGGTGTTGTTAGTAAAGATACAGCTATTAAAGATGTAAACCCGGTATTGTTTATAGCTATGGGCGTATTCGCACTAATTGGCCTGGTACTTTATTTTGTGAATATTCCTGAACCTCACATCGTTAAGGGCGAAGTCGTTAAGGATTCAACATACAGCCCATGGTCTTTCCGTCACTTTGTATTAGGCGCTATTGCTATTGGTGTGTATGTAGGCGTTGAAGTGGGTGTTCCGGGAACATTGTTCTTCTTTCTTTCTGATTCAAATGCAGGAGGTGTGAGTGCTGCTACTGCAGGTTCTGTGGCTGCCACCTACTGGGCACTTATGCTGGTTGGTCGTTTTGTGGGAGCATCTATCGGGGCTAAGGTATCCAGTAAAACCATGTTAATTGTCGCTGCTGCAGTTGGAATGGTATTGACATTTATGGCCATTATACTTCCGACATCTACTGCAGTGTCAATTCCTGTATTTGAAAGTACTTCAACCGGTATTGTCTTTGGAAATGCTAATGTGCCCATCAATGCCATGTTCCTTGTTTTAATTGGACTGTGCACATCTGTTATGTGGGGAGGAATTTTCAACCTGGCCGTTGAAGGGTTGGGTAGATTTACCGCAGCCGCGTCAGGAATTTTTATGACCATGGTAGTTGGTGGAGGAATCTTACCATTAATTCAGAATGCTGTAGCTGATGGAATGGGTTATATGATGTCGTATTGGGTGCCATTTATTGGTTTAGGATATATGCTTTTTTACGCATTAGTTGGCAGTAAAAATGTGAATAAGGATATCCCTGTGGAATAAGTACATAATATAAAAAAATTAACAGGCCATCCCATATCATTGGTGATGGCCTTTTTTATGCCATTGTGTAAACAAAATACCTGTTTTCAGGTATTAGAATGGCTGTTTATGGGTAGGCAATTGAATATGTTCCTCCATAACTTGTATTCGATTATAAAACATTCACTCTGTAAATCGATAAGTTATGAAGGTTAAAAAGTATGTAGTTGGGATATGCTTATCCATGGTGCTAATGATTTCCTGTCCATGTAATGTCAAAGCACAGTTACATGGTAATAACTACTGGAACACAAGTATTATACCCGGTTACAATGGCAATTATGCCTACGGAACACAAGCCGGAGCCGTGGACAACAATGGCATAGTGTACATTGGCGTGCAACTACCTGTCAACAATCAAACAGTGGTAAAAATAGTAAGTTGGGATGGCGTTAAATGGAGCTTGTTAAATGGTCAATTGATTCATTCAGTTTTTAGGGTTGCAACTATTACGGCCATAGATGTGGATATCCAAGGCAATATATATGTTTTAGGTACTTTTGATAAAATTGATAACGAAACTGGCACACCTTTAATTGACACGGAAAACATTGCAAAGTGGGAAAAATCAACCCAAAACTGGTCAAATATAGGAATGGGGATAAACGTACCTACTAATCCTTACGCTTTTAAAGCTATAAAAGTGGATAATACGCAAAATATTTACATTGGAGCAGCCGGTGGCCTGGCCGGAAAAAATCCCAACGGGACTATTGTTCCCGCAAACAGTATCATTAAATGGGATGAAGCTGCCCAACAATGGGATAATATGGCAGGTGGATTAATGCGGGGAAATGCGAGATCCAATTACATCAATGACATCATGATCCAAGGACAAGATGTGTATGCAATAGGACAATTTGGGATGGCAACATCCCCCAATGGAACGCCATTCAATATTTCGATACTGGCAAGGTGGGATGGCATAGGATGGAGCTCTACAGGAACCTTACCCCCTACTGTTTCCGGTGGTTATGGGATTTCGGTATGCGACGACAATGCGGGTAACATTTACATTAGCGGCGACGACCCGACTTTTCTTCTTAAATATGATGGTCTCAACTGGAATTCTATTGCCGCGGTCAATTGGGGAGCTGGGCAACTGGAAACGGACAGGAACAACAATTTGTATTTGCAAAGCAGGAGCTTTACCACCAATACCTATTCGGTAAGCAAATACGATGGAAATACATGGGAACAAATAGGCAACATAGGTGGACGACCAAATGTGATGTACGGTAACAGAAATTTAGCCAATACAAGAATCTATCTGGGCGGGTATTTTAGCTGGATTACAAATTCGGTAACCAACCGGGTTGAATATGCGATAAACAACACCTATTGGGATGGGACTGACTGGAATTCCATGACCAATAACGTACCTGTTGATCCCATATACAGTGCCGATTTCAACACGAACAATCATTTATATTTTGGTGGCGACTTTACCGATTTGAGTTTTTATAAAAACTGCAACAACCTGGCCGGAATCGTGAATGGTGCACTTGTAAAGCTGGGTAACGGAGTGAATAACCTAGTACGTTCGGTGGATGTGGGTGCGAGTACTTTTGTTGAAACTCCATTCTCAAACACGGTATTTATCGGAGGCGACTTCACTGAAGCAACAGATGCCGACGGAACTGTGCATAGCGATGCTAACCATGTGGTTGCATGGGATATCCAAACAGAAAAATACCTGCCTTTGGGCCGAGGAGTAAACGGGGTGGTCCATGAATTAAGATATAGCCGAGACCTGAATCATTATGGCCGAAACGGCAGCGGATATCTATTTGTAGGTGGCGAATTTACACAGGCTGTTAACGCCGATGGGAGTATTGTGAATGCAACTAATTTTGTCGCCTTTAACCTCGAAAATTGGCGATGGGAATACATTGGAAGCACAAACGGCCCGGTTAAGGCCATTCATACAAATCATGGAGATCCAATGAATTTATTTATTGGCGGTAATTTTACTGCCGTAGAAAATTCCGATGGAACAATAGTGACATCTGATAAATTAGCTGTTTTGTCTACACTATACGGTATTCCAAAATGGCATGGTACGGATATGTCCATAAATGGAGAAGTGCTTGCCCTGAGCTCTCGAAGCTTGCTTTCTTCTACTAACCTGTTGGGTGAAGTGACGATAGGAGGAACTTTTACGGAAATTACCGATTCGTACGACACCTACGACCAATCTCCATATTTATCAAATATATTCTTCAGTTTTAAGGACTCAGATAACAATGGAACAATAGATGACATGGATGCTAATGTGACTACTATGACAACTCACTTTCAGCAACTGGACGGAGCGGTTCATCATATTTCAGGAAATGATTTGTTCCGTTCTGTTATCTCGGGTGAGTTTACGAAGGTAACCATGCACGATGGAAGCGTGAGGCAGCTTAATCACATTGCCGAGATAAAAGGCACCTTTTGCGGTGACTTTTGGGGCAGATCGTTGAATATCAGCCCCTGGGGCGATGGCACCAACAACCCGGTATATGAACACGTTGGCGAATATGGCTGTAACTATACACCCCGAAACATGCTTGTTGTTGGAGATTTTAGTTCTGCCGGAAACTTACCCAGCGCCGGAATTGCAGAGCACAAGTTAAACAATTTGACCACCATTGCATCATATGCAACTGCCAATACTTCGCCGTATATCCCATCGGGAACATCTGCTGTGTCTGTAATTAGATGGAGATGCCGTAATCCCCACCTAAAAAATGCGCAAGCAACATCGCAACAATTACTTCAGAACAATCTGGAAATAGATAAATTCTTAATTGATGAGTATGACGAATTCGACCTGGCTTTTGTTAATTTCCCAAGCAGGGACACACTGGTATCTTTTAAAGGATTGGTAAATCATAGAGATACATTGGTGTATGCATTGGTAGGTGTTGAAGATACCACGCGATACAAACCTAACCCCAACGGGATTGATCGCTCATTCGATTTGATTTCGTCCAACTTAACAACTTACGCTGATGCGGACGGATCAGGAATTATTTTCGTGAATACCGTAACCGATAGCCCTGCTATTGATATTAAGACCAGTAATGATGCTACATTGATTAATAAATTAACGTACAAAGAACAAAAACGACTGGTTGGTTTTACCGCAGAACCATTGCAATTAAATTTTCATGAGTCGCTAACAGGAAACTTACTTTATACAGATGTTGTTGACCTGACAAATTCATCTAATAAATTATTGGTTTATTATATTAAGGGCTTTGTAGATCCGGCAAACAATCAGAATGGCGACCCTATTGGAGGAGAGGTATTTGACCCTAACTACAACATTAAAATGTATAACAACAAACTAAACCAAACCATCACTTTTGCCGACATAGGGGATAAGTCTTTAGGAGATGGCCCCTTTCAAATCAGTGCTACCTCCTCATCGGGGCTACCCGTTACTTTTGAGGTACAGCAAGGAAACATTACCCTAAACGGAAATACTGTAACTATTAATGGAGCCGGATTAGCAACTATAGTGGCTAAACAAAATGGCGATGCAACGTATAACCCTGCCCAAAACGAAGAAATGTGGTTTTGTGTAAAGCCCGGCAAACCCGGCATTACTCAACCCCAAAGTAATTTATTAGTGGCTAATACGGTGGAAAACCTTCAATGGTACCTCGATAACACATTATTGGTTGGGGAAGTCAACGACACATTAAACATCACGATGAGTGGCAATTACCAGTGTTCCACAACCGTAAATGGCTGTACCAATACTTCCGATATTTTTACCGTAGTCTCTACAGATTTGGCACATATGAATGCGGATATGTTCTTTTGCTTTGCCAATGGCGAAATCCGGGTAAAATTTGCTGATGCAACTTTGATAAAAAATATCACAGTTTACGATCTAACAGGTTTTAAGGTTATGAGTCAAAATTCAATTCTATCTAATAAATATTTGTATAACGTGAGCAAACTGAAACAAGGAATATATATTGTACTCATTACAACTGCGAATAGAGTTTATAAAAGAAAAATTGTTATTCCATAGTGGCTAGCAAACTAAAACCCTAAATTATCTTATTCCTCCATATCACGTTTTTGTAATAAAGGCCATTCAATTTACTTTTAAATGGCCTCTTTTCTTGTGGATAGTTGAATAAAATCTTCATGTTATCTTTTTATTAATTCCCAAAGGCGGAATGAAAGAGTGCGATTTATTATTATTTTTGTCACCATTAAACACATTATTATTTTGTTAACAACACTCCATCTCTGAAAAGAAAACCAATTGTGGTAATGAAGAAAAAAGAAGTTATTTTAAATGGTGCCATTGAATTATTTGTAGCTAAAGGTTTTTCCGCTTCCACCAATGAATTAATAAGTCGCATCGGAATTGCCAAAGGAACACTATATCACCACTTTAAAAGCAAAGATCAATTAATAGTTGAAATTTACAAAACATTGATGTTTGAAATTGAAACAGAATGTGTTTCCGAAATGCTGGAGGAAGAAGATCCGCTGGCATACACCAAAGATGTGTTCGGAAAAATAGTTAGCTGGTTCATTAAAAACCCAAGCAAGTTTCATTATATCAGTAGCTTTGAAGCCAGCCCCTACAGTAAGGTACACGCACTTTCGGTAAGGGAAACATTAAGTGGCCCTCAGAAGAACATCCAGCAGAAGGTGAATATGGGCGTGATGAAAAACTACAATACAGAGTTAATCACTTTTTTCGATTTTGCTTTTACCCGGTCCACTGCCAATTACTTTTTATCTCAACCCAATCCCATGGGAAAGTTCCGCAAAGAATTTGACGAAGCGTTTGATCTTTATTGGAACGGAGCCTCCAGATAGCAATATAAAAAAAAGAATAAAACTACATACCACCCCACTTTAAAAACCCAACCCCCAGCTACAAAAGCCTTTATTTACTCCATAACCTATCTATTTCAAGGCACGCGAACCTATTTTTATCCTTTTCGACCTTTTTATCAATTATAAATTTTTAAAAAAAATTTAATTACCTTCTGTGGCCAATGATAACAATAGGTTAACGCATACTTAATGTTTTCAAAACCGACTCGTCGGTCGGTTTTTTGAATATTTGCCGTAGAAATTATATATATTTGAAACTATTAATAAGTTTTTATTATAACCTAAATTCAATTATTTAATCATGAAACATTTTATCACGAAGCTTTATGTGGTTGGTATGCTACTAGCCCTTCCTTTAGCAGCATATGCTCAAGGTAAAGTAACTGGAAAACTGGTGGATTCAAGCACCGACGAACCGTTGATTGGTGCTGCTATTTACCTGGAGTCGGATAAAGGAGTTGGCACGGTTACCTCTTTGGATGGTACTTTTAAACTAAACCTGAAAAACGGTAAATACAACCTGGTGTTCACCTATTTAGGTTATATTGATCAATCCGCCTCCGTAAAGGTGGATGGTGATGTAGACCTTGGCACAATTTTAATGAAATCTTCTTCTGTTGGGCTTAACGAAGTAGCTGTTATAGCTTCTGTAGCAGTTGATAGAAAAACACCGGTGGCTCTTTCAACAATTAGTCCAATTGGAATAGAAGACAAACTAGGAACTCAAGAATTTCCCGAGGTTCTAAAGTCAACTCCTTCAGTATATGCTACTAAACAAGGAGGAGGTTTTGGTGATGGACGTATCAACATCCGTGGATTTGACTCTCCGAATGTTGCTGTGATGATTAACGGAGTTCCGGTAAATGACATGGAATGGGGTGGTATATATTGGAGTAATTGGGCCGGACTTTCTGATGTAACAAGATCAATGCAGGTTCAACGGGGTTTAGGAGCATCAAAAGTTGCTGTACCGTCAGTTGGTGGATCTATCAATATTCTAACAAAAACAACCGATGCCACAAAAGGCGGTGCTGTTGCCACAACTATTGGCAACGATGGATACGAAAAAATAGGTTTCAATATTTCCACCGGATTAACCGAAGACGGTTGGGCAATTACATTATTAGGTGCTAGAACAAAAGGTGATGGATATATTCAGGGCACTGAATTTGAAAGTTATTCTTATTTCTTTAATGTTTCTAAAAGAATTAACGATGATCACCAATTGTCGTTTACCGGATTTGGAGCTAAACAATGGCACAACCAACGTAGTAGTTTCGATAAATTAAGTATTGCCGATTGGGAAACAAAAAAAGAAAAATACAGATACAATGGAACGTATGGTTTTGGTGTAAACGGTCAACGTAAAAATGGTGCCCGAAATTACTACCACAAACCTCAATTCTCATTAAATCATTTTTGGACAATCAATGAAAAATCAAGTTTAAGTACATCATTATATGGATCTATAGGTAGTGGAGGAGGCCACTCTGCACGAGGCGATGACAGAAGTTGGCAATATGGAACGGATGATACCTTCAGAACCATAGAGGGATATAAAGATTATGCAGCCATTCAAGAACTAAACGCGGCGAATACCGATGGTTCAACTTCAATTATTGCAAGTTCGAACAACGACCATAAATGGGTAGGTGCGATTTCAACGTTAAGTACACAAGTAAAGTCTTTTGATATATATGGTGGACTTGATTTAAGATATTATGAGGGCGATCACAACAGAACTATCCTTGATCTTCTAGGTGGAGATTTCTTCCTTGACCCAGATAGAACTAATGTAGATTACAGAAGCGATGATGACACTTATGTCAACGAAAAACTTTCATACGGTGATAAAATATCTAGGGATTATTTAGGGAAGGTGCTTTGGGAAGGTGCTTTCGCTCAAGCTGAGTATAACCAAGGTAGATTGGCTGCATTTGTTTCAGGTGCAATTTCAAACACCACCTATTGGCGTGTCGATAATATGTATTATGCCGAGAATGAAAAAGAATCGGACAAAACCCATTTTGGCGGATTCAGTATTAAGGGAGGAGCCAATTATAACTTAACTGATATTCACAATGTATTCGCTAATATAGGCTACTTCTCACGAGCTCCATATTTCTCAAGCGTATTTTTGGCAGATGATACCAGCAATGAAATAAACGATGATGCTGTTAATGAAAAAATATTCTCGACGGAAATCGGTTATGGTCTGAGGACGTCGTCGTTACGATTAAACCTGAACTTATACCGAACAGAATGGAGGGACAAAACCTTTACAGGGTATGTAAGCAGTCAAAACCCTGATCTGGGAAGGTATAATGCCGAAGGGGTTGAAGCATTACACCAAGGTATTGAGCTTGATTTTGTGTTCAAACCCATACAAAACCTAGAATTTACCGGTATGGCATCTTTTGGAGATTGGAAATGGGTAAATGACGCAGAGGCTTATGCGACCAACAGGGATGGACGCCTGGTAAATGATCAAGGCGAGATTGTAACCGATCCGGATGACGCAAAAAAAATATTGCTTCAAATCGGCGATGTTCATATTGGCGATGCAGCACAAACGACTGCAGCGTTAGGAGTCAACTATAGTTTTTTAAATGGGTTTAAAATTGGCTTAGATTACAATTACTACGACAGACTTTTTGCAGATTATGGTGAAATAGATGATTTAGAAGGCGAAGACACCTGGCAGGTACCTTCTGCCAATATATTCGACGCTAACGCTAGTTATAAATTTATGCTAGGGAACTTTGACGCTCGCATTTATACAAAAGTGAACAATTTATTCGATGCCGTTTACATAACTGATGCGGAAAGCGGATCGAACGATACTTGGGAAGACGCCAAGGTATTTTATGGATTCGGAAGAACATGGTCGGTTGGCTTAAAGCTTATTTTTTAATTAACCCATAAATTAAATAGTTAGAACTGATGAAAAATATATTAAACATATCACTGGTTGTTGCATTATTTGCATTATGGAGTTGCGAGGATGTAACGGATGATTTTGATGGATTAGATGATCCTATCGTTTCAAATCATGTTGGGAAAGCTATATTAGACGCACCTTATACTTTAACTGAAGAAGATTATGCTCTATCTTCTAATGAAGATGTTCTGAGTTTTAAAAACTTTTCTAATTACTTACCTGCTAAAGATTATTTACCCGAGATTTTAGATGCCAAGTTTTATACTGATGAAATTGGAACTGAATTTAAAATCACTTACCTCTTTTACAAAGGAAGCCTTAGTTACCTATATGACCTGGAAGATGTTACCTTTTACGAGTTAACAACCAGTGATTATGATTCTTTTGGCGGGGATGCTGCTCAATACAATAATTTTAGCTCAAGCGCTAGACCAGAGAACTATTTGCCAGATTTCTTTGCAAATAAATATAGCAGTGCAGAAGCGGGAGATATAGTATATGTTACTTACGATTATTACAGCGGAGGAGTTTCTGTTATTAGCGAATTCTACGAATTTGATGGGTCTATTTGGGCCTCCTCTGATGAAAGTGTAGATTTACCAGAAGGTGTAGAAATTTATGTGTTAACCTCTGAAGATTACGATTCGATGGGTGCTCCCGGTAATTACAATAACTTTTCTGCATCAGATGTTCCTGAAAACTACTTGCCAACATTTCTTTCCATTAAATTCCCATATGCATTTAATGGAATTAAAATTGCAACTGTTTTCAAGTATTATGCAGGAGGAGGTGTTACTGAAACTAGAGCTATCGAATACTTAAAAACCGAGACTGGCTGGACAGCATATTCTTCTACTGAGAATAAAACTGAAACTTTTAAGTATGATGGTGATGTTTGGCTATATGTTCCACCAATCAAATTCATTAAAACGGATAAAGCACATACTATAGAATATACTTTAAATGATGATGATTACGAATTTGTAGGTAACGGCAGATATGATAATTTCGATGTTCGTGAGGGCCAGGACGAAGAAACCGAGGAAGTGAGAATCGAGAAAATCACAAAAATTCTGAAAAACAATTTTGAGGTAGCTCTTGGTGAAGTTTATAAAGTAACATTTGAAGTGTACAGCGGATCAGCAGAAACCTGGGACATCACACTGGAAGCTGTAGAGGATAATTAAAAAAACAAATGTAAATTTGAATATATGAAGGCTAACTTCCCCGGAGGTTAGCCTTTTTTTTATTATATCTTTGCCTAAAATTTAAAAAACGGATGGAATATTTAGAGCTGGATATTAAGCAATTGATCTACGAAATTTTAAATGGCAAGATAGTTCCATACAGCGTGGAGCTAAACTGCGAAATGCTGAACTCCGGTTTAAACAACCTTTACGGGACTTACATTTATTATACCAATGAAGTTGATGGTGCCGTAGATGTCGTGGCCGATTTTAATTGCAAACTAATGGATAATGCGAGTTCACCATCTGAAGTCAAGGCCAAAGGACGGTTTAAAGGACGGTTTAACGTGGAACACAAATGCTTTTTTGATGGTGCTTACGAAGTAAACATTTAGTTTAGTTCACTATAACGGCGAGCTAAAAATTTCCGTTTCCCTTTTTCTCCGTGCATGTAGCATTCTCATCCCGAAAATTTATGAAACAACGTTCGTCGAAACCAATTGATTAGGCTAAAGAAATTTCTTCTTTACAAATTCATCAAAGGCGTCTTTATATTGCTTGCTGATGGGAATGCGTTCTTTACCAAAGATGATTCTGTAGCGTTCTATAGTGGTTACTTTTTCGAGATTGACAATAAATGAACGATGGACACGCATAAAACGTTCCGAAGGCAATCGCTCCTCAACAGATTTCATGGTAGCATAAAACACGATTGGTGTTTGTTCCGATTCCGTATAAAGTTTCACGTAATCTTTTAATCCTTCCAGATAAAGAATTTCACCATAATTAATCCGCCTTAATTGCGCGTTGGCTTTTATAAACAAGTAATCGCCATCCGAATTAAGATGGCTTTCGGCCGGAGATTTTGCCGCTTCGATCAGGTCAAAGTGTTTTTGGGCATGTTTGGCTGCTTTCAAAAAAACCTCGTAACTCACTGGCTTGAGTAAATAATCGAGGGCATGAAGCTGAAAACCCTCCAAAGCATATTTCTCGAATGCTGTAGTAAATATCACCTTACAGCTTTCATCCAGTGTGCGCGCAAATTCTACACCGGTAAAATCGGGCATCTGTATATCCAAATAAATTAGTTGAACGGGATTGTCCTGCAAAAATTCCATTGCATCTATCGGGTTATCAAACTCCCCCTTCAGTTCCAAAAAAGGTGTTTTATTAATATGAGAAACCATTAAACCCAGGGCTAATGGCTCGTCGTCGATGGCTATGCAGGCAATTTTTTTCATGGTATTAGATTACTAGGCATGAAGAATATTTATAAATCAATATTCTAAAGGAATGATTAAACTTACACTAAAAACATTTTCTTCTATATCCATATTTAAAATAGCTCTATCTCCATAAATTAAATCCAAACGTTTTTTAATATTTGTGATCCCTACCCCGCCCTTTTCGTCATTTACACTGTTTCCTTTTTGGGGGATACTGTTCTTGCACGCAAACTTTACTTGGTTGTTTTCTTGTTTTAACTCTATTTTTATAAATGATTGCTCGCGATAACTGACACCATGCTTAAATGCATTCTCAATAAACGGAATAAACATCAGCGGAGGAATATCGGTGTTCGAGTTTTGATTCGAGATGCTCACATCCAGTTTTACTTTGGAAGTCAAACGTTGCCGCATCAGGTCAATGTAATTTCGTGTAAAATCAAATTCCTTTTGTAGGGCTATGGTTTTAATATCTGACTCATAGATTAAATAGCGCATTAACGCAGAAAGTTTTTCCACAGATTTTTGCGCTTTGTCGCTGTCGATAGCAATAAGCGCGTATATGTTGTTTAAAGCGTTAAAGAAAAAATGCGGGCTAATCTGGTTTTTCAGAAAAGCCAGCTCCGTATCTTGATGCGCCCGTTCTTTTTCTTGTTGCACTTTTTCGTTTTGCCTGATCTTATGAATAATAGCTAATCCCGTACTGGTGCTAATTACCAATATAAGCAGGTAAATATTGTCAACTGCCCTTGGGTCGAGAAACATACCCTCACGTTTATCTTTCCTTACAGGCTTCTCCATGCTCATACTTTCCCTAATCTCGTCAAAACCAACCAGTTCAAAACCCATTTGCCATAGAGACAGAATGGTTAGTATGAACAATACTATTGCAATAAAAAAAACGATTTTGTTTTTAGAGAAATACAATCGGGGCACTAATACCAAATAATTGACATAAAATGCCAATGTCATAAAAAACATCTGATAGTAGTACATATATCTCCAAAATGTCAGATGATTGTCCGACCTGTCGAATACAAACAAAGGCATCAGAAGCACAAATGCTATGGCTATGATATGCGGTAACCAGTTTCCTAGTTTTGATTTGATAATTTGCATATGGTAAAGATAATTATTTCAGTCAATAGTCAGCAGTAGACAGTTATTATCAAACGGATGGTATTTCTTTGCTGCCCACCAGAGTTCGAAAAGTTGGAAAATTGCATTTTTACAATAGTTTACAAGACGGGAATCGGCTCTCCTCCTTAGTAAGAAGGAGAGTCCAAATTACGGATATACTATATTTTACAATTGCAAAACATCAAACCTTATTTTTCGAGCCATCCGCCTATCGCTCTATGCACTTAGCTGCACACTTATTCGTGACGTAAAGCTACAATCGGATCAAGAGCTGACGCCTTTCGCGCCGGATACCAGCCAAAGAAAACACCGATAAAAGAGCAAACCAAAAACGATAACAACACAGAATCCGTGGTAATCAGAATGGGCCAGTTCAAGATACTTTCCACCGAATTAGATGCAAAATACCCGAGCAATACCCCTATGATTCCGCCTAACACGCTCAGTAAAATAGCTTCCAGTAAAAACTGCATCAGAATGTCTTTGCCCTTTCCGCCAATGGCCAGGCGCAGTCCTATTTCTCTGGTACGCTCCGTAACCGACACATACATGATATTCATAATCCCAATGCCGCCTACTAACAAAGAAATAGCTGAGATTGATCCTAATAAAACCAACAACATTTCTGATATAGACCCAAAGTTGCTGATCAGCTCCTCCTGGGTTCTGATTTCAAAATCATTATCCTCTGCTTCCTTCAATTTATGCGATTGACGCAACAACTCTTCTATCTCGGCGCTTGTTTCTTTAATATTATCTTCGGAAGAAGCCGACAAAACAATTTCACGCAAATGTGTCTCGCGGGTTATACGTTTCATGATCGTTGAATAAGGCATCAGAATCATATCATCCTGGTCTTGTCCGAAAGTGTTGTTCCCTTTTTCTTTGAAAGTTCCTATTACCTTAAACGGTATGTTGTTGAAACGAATACTTTGTCCAATAGGGTCAACATCCTCCCCAAAAACATTTTCCACCACTGTTTGACCCAGAACGCATACTTTTGCTGCTGTTTTTATTTCCTGACTGGTATAAAAGCGACCTGTCTCAATCTCGTATTTTTTGATAGTTGCATATTCTTCATTACCTCCACTGATGCTTGTCGGCCAATTGTTCGATCCATATACTACTTGCCCAGAGCCCTTCATTCCGGGAGACACTGCGTCAATCAAAGTACAATTTTGCTTCAGATACGCTACGTCTTTCTCTTTCAGTGTTTGCGATGCCGTTCTGCCTTGTTGTACGCCACCCCTGCTCATACTGGCAGGCATCACGTTAATCAGGTTGGTTCCCATAGAGGCAATACTTGATTTAATGCTTTCGTTAGATCCCTGGCCGATAGCCAACATGGTAATCACTGCCCCTACCCCAATGACAATCCCTAACATGGTCAGGAACGATCTCATTTTATTGCGCTTAATAGCTGCAATGGCTATTTTAAATAAGTTTATTAGTTTCATTTTGCAAGATTTTTAGGTAATAGATTAGAGATAATAGACTTAAAACACAGAAACATAAAGCTTCTTTAAGAACTGCCTAAAACTAAAGGTATACATAAGGAACGGTCCATAAGCCTCAGGAGCTTCGTATGAACCTTTCCAATCAACCTTATCCTAATTCAATATATAATCTTCGTTTTTCAGTTTCAATATCGCCTCACTGGCAATGGCCCTATTTTCTGTTTGGGCATCTTTAATAATCCGGCCATCTCTGAAAACAATATTCCTTTTGGTAAACAAGGCGATATCCGGTTCGTGTGTCACAAAGCCAATGGTTATGCCTTTTTCGTTCAGTTCCTGAAACAAGGCCATAATCTCAAAAGAAGTCCGTGTATCCAGGTTGCCCGTGGCCTCATCGGCCAAAATAATTACCGGGTCGTTCACTATTGACCGGGCTATGGCCACACGTTGCTGCTGTCCGCCCGACATCTGGTTGGACAGGTGTTTCATCCTATCTTGCAAACCCACTGCTACCAAGGCAGCCTCAGCCTTTTCGCGACGCAGCTTACTGTTAATGGATGGATTATATAACAAGGGGAGTTCCACATTTTCCAGGGCCGTAGTTCTGGGCAATAAATTGTACGACTGGAACACAAAGCCCAACTTGGTGCTTCTTATTTCCGCCAGCTGATTTTTCTTCATGGACTTCACATTGTTTCCATCCAGCCAATAATCCCCTTCCGATGCTCTATCAAGGCATCCAAGAATATTCAACAGGGTTGATTTGCCTGAACCGCTGGTACCCATTATGGCCACAAATTCGCCTTTTGTTATGGTTAAATCCACTCCCCGAAGCGCCCTAACCTGCTCACCTCCTACCTCATAAATCTTATGCAGGTTCTTTATTTCAATGATTTTATTGTTGTCCATGATTTTTGATTTTAACATATGGAAATTCAACTCCCGAAATAAATTCGGGACTATGCGTTCCGAGCTTGTCTCGGAAAGATTTTTGGAGCATTCTTTAAATTGCTCTTAAACAACCTCGCTCTCCCTTTTCCGTTTTCCTTGTTCCCTTTTTTTTGCGCCAAGTAAATCACTGCCTACAGAGAACTGTTGACTGCCAACTCTCCCACCGCTTATCGAAGTCTTACCTCGGTGGTCCACCGCCACCTTTGCGACGCGATGGCATAAATGGACTGGATTGTTCATCGTTGTTCTCCGATTCATTATCCTCATCAACATCCTGTTCCATACCTTCAGTCATGGATATTACAATTTCATCACCTTCAGTCAAGCCTGAGATAATTTCAACTTTTGATCCATCATTAATACCAATTTCAATGGGGACAGGATGAATCGAACTACCTTTTTTAATCCACACCATTGTTTTTGAGTCATCCTCTTTCATCATACCATCAGATGGCCCTTGCATTTGCTTTCCGGATGATTGACCGCTTTGCATGTTACCTTTGTTTCCGTTCATACCTGGTCTTCCTTCCGGGCGTTGCGGTCTTTGATCTTCAGGTAATGATTGCATATATTCCATCATCATTTCCCTTTCCGGACTAAAACGTAAGGCTTTACCTGCTGCCAATAATACATCATTGGCTTCTTCCACATATGCGGTGATACTTGCGGTCATGCCCGGCTTTAGCTTTTTGTCGGGGTTGGCAACTATTACAATTACCGTATAGGTAATTACGTTTGACGATTCATTAGGCTGCAGCCTTATCTCGGAAACCTTACCGGTAAAAGTATCATCTGGAAAAGCATCTACCGTAAAATCCACATGCTGCCCAACTTCCACCATACCTATATCGGCTTCATCCACATCGGCTTCCACCTGCATTTCGCTTAAATCGTTGGTAATAGTATACAGCTCAGGTGTATTCATGCTTGCTGCCACAGTTTGCCCCTCTTCTACGGCACGGTTCAACACCACGCCATCAATAGGTGAATAGATGGTGGCATAACTTAAATTCCGCTCTGCTTTTTCTACATTGGCTTTCGCAGACTTCAGGTTAGCTTCGCTTGTTTTATAATTATACACCGCTAAATCATAATCACTTTGCGATAACACATCTTTATCGTACAAAGTCTTCATCCTGGCCAGGTTGCTTTTTTGGTATTCGTACTCGGCCTCTGATCTGTTTAGGTCGGCCTGTGCATTTTCCAGCGAAGATTTTAAGGTGGATTTATCCAGCTCCGCAATTAACTGCCCCTTTTTTACGATAGAATTAAAATCCACATATAGTTTTTCGATCACACCAGACACCTGGGTTCCTACCTCAACCGTGTTAGTGGCTTCCAATGTTCCCGTAGCCGTAATCGAATTGTTTATGGATCCTCGTTGCACTATTGCTGTTTCAAAAACATATCCCGACTTGCCGCTATTGGTAAAGGAATAAGTCAGTACTGCTGCTATTACCATGCATGAAACAACTGCATAAATGATTATTTTTTTCCGTTTCATCTTTATTAGATTTTAGTATTCAGATATATGTATCCAGTTTATTTTACTTCCTTTTATCATTTTATAGGGCAATAAGGTTTCCCATGTAGTATTCAATGATTTCGTTTTGTAAAACCATTTCGTACTTTGCCCTTGTCAGGTTATTTTCTGCTGTCGTTAAATTGTTTTTCGATATCAGGAAATCCACGGAACTCAACATTCCTTGCGAAAACATTTCTTCCGCTAACTTAAAAGATTCCTGTTCTGCCACGAATTGTTCCTCGTACGACAAAAAGGTACTACTGGCCGTTTGCGCATCGGTACAGGCCTGTTCAATGGCTTTTCGCAAATCGTTTCTGGTGTCTATCAGGTTGTACTCATAATTATCCCTTGTAATCACCGCTTGTTTCACCCTGTTTTTAACCTCTTTTCGTTGATAAATAGGAATAGACAAGGATAACCCAATGGTGGGAGTTACCTGGTTAGAAAATTGATCGCTAAATGCAGGAGTAAATCCACTATTATAATTGCTTTGAACACTCCCGTTTAACGAAAGATATGGTAGTGCATTTACTTTTGCGAGTTTGATATCCATCTCCGAGCTTTCCAGGTCCAACTCGGCTGTTTTAACACCTGGCTGAATTCCCAATGCCACGTTATACACAATGCCGGGATCCGTTTCCGTGTTCAACTTCACTAAGGTATCTATATTAGGATGCGATATGTCGAACGAATTGCTCACAGGCATATTCATGGTCTGCATCAAGGTTACCAAAGCAATTCGTAACGAACTTTGCGAAGTGACCAAGGTGGCCTTATCGCTCGAATACTGCGATCTTATATTCAAATAGTCAGATGGCGACATGACTCCCGCCTCACGACGAATGGTAGCTTCTTCCAGTTCCTTTTCCGTGGCCTCCAATTGCGACTGGCTGTTTTTTACTTGCTCCTTAGCCTGCAACACGGCAATGTAATTGGCCAGAACATCCAGACTTAATAATTCTTCCTTGGTTTTAATATCAGTTTCGGCTGCGGATAGGTTGATTTTTCCTTGAAGAATGGAGTTTTTGATTTTTGCACCGTTATACAAGGTAAGGTTTGAGCTTAAGGAAACATTCAAGTTGCTATTTGTTTCCCGGTCCCAGATTCCTTCTGTGTTGTTATAAGTATTATTGGAGCTTACTGATTCATTGGCCGACAATGATAAATTGGGACTACGTTCCGCTTTTCTTTGTTCCAATTCAGAAACCATACTAATAACCTCATTATTGGCCCTGCCAATAGTGGTACTGTTTTCCAAGGCATACGCAATGCAATCGTCCAGTGAAAACTGTTTTTCCTGTCCTTTTGCCGGTAAAAAAATTATACCTAATAAAAGAATTGGCATGAATGTTTTCAATATCGTGTTCATCTTAATTGATTTAATAATTGATTTACGATACAAATATTCCTCTATTTGTTGTGTACCTCAATTCAATTAGACCGTTGGCTGGGTATTTTAGAAGTTTGAACGGTTTTACCCGACGAATGGAAATTGGAATTATAGAAAAAGTCATTACAAAACTTATCTATAAGTACGGTTATTATCCTTCCTATTTAATATTTTAAGAATTGCTATAATTATCCTTATGAATAAACACAAAGATGGATACCATTGAAAATGATAAAGCGAGGTTTGATACCAGGCTGCCCAAAGAACAAAAGGAACTTTTTGAAGGAGTTGCTATGCTGGGGATAAAGAACTCTTACAGAGTTTGTATTATCTACCGTTTAGGGAAAAGCCAATGAAATAACTACGAATCAGAAAAAAATAATTTCTACTCAAAACGACATAGAAGTATTTTTTAATGCACTTACGAATCCTCCAACTCCTAACGATAATTTTGTTATGGCAGCAGAAGCTTATAAAAACTACATTAACAAATGAATTTTGCAACCCTTCCCTTAGAAAAAGCGCATTAAAAAAAAGGATTTTGTTGTGGCAATACAATGCTTGATAATTATTTTCAGCATCAGGTTACGCATTAAATAAAAAGTAAATTCGTTTTTATTTCGTTACCCGATAGTGGTAAAATGTTTATAGCCATGAAAACGGTTAAAGTTTTATTTGAGAAATCAAATTTACTTTAACTACTGCCTGGTTGGTGAGTATATAAAAAAGGAATGAATGATGCACGTTAAATCCTGAGCTCAAAAAACCTATCTTTGCGCATATTAAAGTATATGGAAAAGAAGATTGAATTATTGGCTCCGGGTGGAGATGTTAACAGTATTAAAGCGGCCATAATTGCTGGTGCAGATGCTGTTTACTGTGGGTTGGATAGGTTTAATGCCCGTAACAGGGCTGCCAATATTAGTTTCGATGAATTGCAAGGTGTGATGCGCCTCGCGCATAATTACCGATGCGAAGTCTTTCTTACGTTGAATATCCTTATTCTCGAAAATGAAATTCCCGCTTTAATTCAACTACTCAACCAACTTGTAAATACCAACATCGATGGAATCATTGTTCAGGATTTGGGGTTGCTCTATATCCTTTCTGCCTATTACAATTCACTGAGAATTCATGCCTCCACACAGATGACCACGCATAACGAAGGTCAGATAAAATTTTTGGCCCGGCTACATGCAGAGCGTGTCAATTTATCCCGGGAATTGAACTTAAAAGAGATCAAACACCTGACATCCGTCGGAAAAAAACATGAGGTACAAACCGAAGTATTTGTGCACGGTTCGCAATGCATTTCATTCTCGGGCATTTGTTATATGAGTTCGGTCCATGGCGGAAATTCGGGAAACAGAGGAAGATGCAGTCAGCCCTGCAGAGACCGGTATTTGACCACACCGGCAGGAAAAGAATACCCGCTGAATTTAAAGGACAATTCGGCGTATTCGAACATTGGGGAATTATACGAAGCCGGTGTATATTCGTTGAAAATAGAAGGTCGCATAAAAAAGCACGATTATATTTATACGGTGGTTGGTTCCTACAAAAAACAGATTGAAAACTGGCAAAAGCACCAAACGCTACTTTCTGAAAAAAACATGTTGTACAAGGTTTTTAACCGCGATTTTTCCAATGCTTATCTTACGGCGGAAATCTCAAAAGACATGTTTATCGATAATCCCAGGGATTATTCGGTTATTCGTTTAAAGAAAGATAAGGCGTTTCAATCCCTGACCGAGAGAGAACAAGCGGAGAAAGATCTTTTTGAGGAAAAAGATAGGATTATGGAAGATGTGGAAACCAAAACTAAAAAGCTGAGTATTGAAAAACTGCCTGTGATCCTTCGTATTACAGGCGAAGTTGCGTCTCCATTAAAAATATCGGTGCAAACTCCTGATGCTTCCTTCGATGTGATTTCAGAAGTTGTACTTAGTAATAAAGGAACAGAATCCATAAGCTATAGCACTCTATTTAAACGCTTAAAAGCGATCAACACCAGTAATTATTATATTTCGGAAATGAACCTGGAAGGGATAAATGACCGGTTATATCTGCCTTTTAAAGAACTGACAGTCTTAAGGAATCGAATACTTTTTTTATTAATGGATTCCAAGAAAAACATCACGCCTGTTCAGCTACCTCAAATAAAAAGTCAACCAAAGCAAGGCATCAAACCAGCATTATCCGTATTTATTTCATCTTTAAATGATTTACATCACACTTCGGAAACCGACACTTCCATCTACTTTAAACTCCCCGGTAATTTTAAAAACAGGTTTTCGGAATATATTGAAGTATTCAGGAAGGAACGAAACCTTATCCCCTGTTTTCCTTCTGTTTTAATTGGTGATGAATATTCTACAGCTGTCGATTTCATCCATAAAGTCCGGCCTAATTCATTGGTAACCGATAATACGGGAATTGCATTTGAGGCCTATCAACTTGGGTTGGAATGGATCGCAGGCCCCGGATTGAACATCGTTAATTCATACAGTTTGAAGTGCTTAAAAAAGCAATTCAATTGTGCGGGTGCCTTTATCTCGAGCGAATTAAGCAGAATGCAACTCAGAGGTATTCAGAAACCTGATAATTTTAATCTTTATTTTAGCGTTTACCATCCTCATGTTTTAATGACATCCAGACAGTGTTTTACACAACAGACCATGGGATGTAATAAAAAAGTGGTTGACAGCGAATGCATTGAAAATTGCGAAAAATCTTCATCCATCACCAATACGAAAGGTATTTCATTTGCCGTCGTAAAATCCAAAGGGAACTATCACCAAATTTACAGTAACCAAAACTATCTGAATACCGATATTATTAGCGACAACCTCAAAATGTTCGATTCATTTTTTATTGATTTAAGCGATGTAGCCACCGAAACGATGGTAACTATAAGTAAAGCAGAAATTATCCGGCATTTTAATGATTTAGTAAGCGGAAATTCCAAGGCAAGTCAACTAATACGTCAATCCGTTTATCCTACCTCCTGCATTCAATATAAAAAAGGCATATAGATTACCCATACAACTGAAGAAAAATTGTTAATCTCTGCTTTTTAAACAAAAACATAATCCTGGCACCTCTCTATTTTAGAAAAGAGAATTACTTTAAATTATATTTCAATTTTATTTCTTGCTTTTTATCTTCGTCCAGTGATTTCATATATCCTTTCCATCCGGGACAAAAAGTAATATGCCACCTCCAAAACCTCCCGATCAACGATTTGGGTTTTACATCGTATTTAGCCCTCATCCAACACTGTTCGCAGCTTTGCTTTTCCATGGTATTGTTTTTAGTCTGTGAAAAAATAAGTTCTCCACTAAGTTAATAAATCGAATGCCTTCCACAATCCAAAAATTTGACATGTGGTTCTTTTTTAACCACCTTATTATTGGTGTCCGGTTATAATTGAATCTATTCCCCGTCTGTCCAACAAGCAGGCGCTCTTCTTTCGGACTGCAATGAAGCCAAAAATAGTTGACACCTTGTGAAGTTAAACCCGCAATATGCATAGAAATTCTATTACACATTGAAATTACTTTAAAACAAGACTCTTCGTTGCTTCAAGTAATACCTTGTTTTATTGTACTTGCAATGCTCATGACGAACCTCCAATACATAATCCGGGTTAAACCAGACCTTTATTTTTATATCCTAACATTCTACCATCACCATAAATTAATAGGGGTACTTTTAAAAATAAACTTCTTTTTTTTTGCAACTACCCCACATCAAACACCAATGTATTTTTGTTTATAAACGTTTTTCGACAAATCACCCTTAATTTGTTAGTTACTAAAACATTAATCCACATCAAGAAGACGATGTTATTTAACGTAAATTAACAATATGATTTCACCCTTATGGCTGTATGAACTGTCATTAGTAAGAGAAACATTATACCAACAAACGTAAAACACTTGCAAAAAATTATGAAGACCATGGAGAAGAAAAGTGAGAATGCCCAAAAGTTAAAACTAACAACAACCAAGACATTTTTGAATATTTTTATAGTGATTCTATTTTTAATCGTCGGTATTTTGCCATCAAACAATCATGTTATGGCCGATATTAAGCCAGGTAAGAAGAAGGCTACTTTGATCCTTTCCGATGGTCGCAAGTTTGTGTTAACCGACACAGATACCTTGTTAAACTCCGGCATCCCAGGTGTTAAAATACGAATTGATTCGTTAGGTATTCATTATGAACAAAAAATGACATTGCAAACAAAGGATAATCAGGTTAAACAATCCATTAAAAAGGGCAACCATAACAAAATAAGTCCCAAAAACATATAGCACACCCATCTTCCAAGAACGAAATACCTATTCCGCCAGCGAATTATGGTGCGACATGAGCAAAATATGATAAGTCACCTGCGAAAAGGGTTTTACAAAGGCATATTGGTGTGTTACGATAGCCAAACAGGGTATATCGCAGGCCAAAAAGCAGGTTACGAGGGTAAAATAGCATGTTACCAAAGCGAAATAGTATGTTACGAGGGCTAAACGAGATGTTACCATCGTAACACCCCGTTTCGCTCCTGTAACTATGTATTTGGTTATGGTAACACCTTAATCGCTCCCGTTCCTTGGTGTTTTGCCATTGTCGTAAGCACTTTGGTTTATGTTTAAAGCAGTTCGCTTCTTTTCATAAGTCCTATACCTCCGTAGATATTCGGAACAAGTGATGATATCCAACTTTTAAGAGGATGATAATTGCAATGTAATAATTGATAACATTTATAACTTGTACTTCAATTTCTCCGGCAATAGCGGCGTTGCACCGTTGTTGGTGCACACAAAGGCAGAAACATCCACCGCTTTTTGGTGAAGCGCCGTCAGCGGCTGTTCATATAGCAATCCCATCACCATGGTGGCCGTAAACGAATCACCGGCACCAATGGTATCGGCCACTTTTACTTTCGGCGTGGGGATAAATGACTTTTCATCCTTGGCCATCAGCAAACTACCCTCAGAACCTTTTGTTAGCGTTAACAGCCGAAGATTGTATTGATCCACAACCTGGGCGCACAACTCCTCCTCCGTCCCTTCCATGCCGAACATGGTTCGGAAAATTTCTATCTCTTCTTCATTGATTTTAAACACATCGGCAAATTCCAACGACTTCTCTATGACTTCCTTAGAGTAAAAATGCTGCCGCAAATTAATATCAAATACCTTTATGCAGGATTCTGGCACCAATGCCAAAGCCTCCCAAATGGCTTTTCGGGAAACCTTGCTACGCTGGGCCAAAGAGCCAAAGCAAACAGCATCTGCTTTAACCAATTTCTCTTTGGCTACATCAGTCAGTTTAATATTGTCCCAGGCCACATCTTCGTAAATGGTATAGCTGGGGATGCCATTATTTAATTCTACCCCAACCGTACCTGTTGGTTTGTTAGAAATATGAAGTGCGTTAACCACGTTTTCTTCTTCTATAATTTTGACAATCTCCTGGCCGAGTTCATCATTGCCAATAGCACTGATGGCCACCCCTTCGGCACCTAACTGCATGGCATGATATGCAAAGTTGGCAGGTGCCCCGCCCAACACTTTTCCTTCCGGAAGCATGTCCCAAAGTATTTCGCCTATTCCTATTACTGTTTTCATCTCATTATAATTTTAAACTTTTACATGTATTCGATAGTACGCGCCAATACATATTTTTCTGACTGCGAAACAATTCGCATGGCTCGTTTCATTTTTTTATATTTTAGAAGCCCCCAACCTACGAATGGGCTTTGATTAGTTGTTCGGATTTAAATAATTCTTCCCGTCATACCCTTTAAAACCGCCATATGCATCAGAAATCCTATTTTACAATTCAACTACTTTAAAACAAGGCATTTCACTCATTTTAAACTCTCCAGAGGGGTGCTATGCCTCGTTTCATCCATGCCTTGTTTTATGGTATTTTAAAAGCCCGTTACGTACCTCTAGTACATAATCCGTGTTAAATTAGCCATTAACAATGTATTAAAAATTTTACTCATCTACCAACCCGGAGATTTTCGCATGCTTAGGTCACGAAAAGTTGCAATCGGAACTGTAAAAATAAATGGGTCCCATAATCCGTTTTTTCGCTCGAAACAAAATATCGTTTAAGCCCAGGTGCATTCGGCGCTGGTTATATTATTGGCTGCGCCGACAGCAGGTTTTCTTATCAATATTTCACCTTGTTGATGTAGGATAGCAGGTATACCGCTCCGGCAAGCATAACAATAATTGCGCCTATTTGCGAAGCCATCGCATCTGAGGCCACCCCCATAACAAGCGGAAATATTGTTCCCCCGAACAGACCCATAATCATCAAGCCCGATATTTCGTTTTTCTTGTCCGGCTTATGGAACAAGGCCTGTGAAAATACAATGGAGAAAACATTTGAGTTACCGTACCCGATCATACCCACAAAGGCATAAATCAACCATTGATTAGTGGCAATTGTCAGACCCGAAATCCCAACCGTTAGCATTGCAACGCTTATTATAAAGAATTTTTTAGCGGAAAACTTTACCAAGATAAAACTCCCGGTCAAGGCTCCTATGGTCCGGAAAAGAAAATATACACTGGTGGCATATCCGGCAGCGGACAAGTCCATTCCCAATCGCTCCATTAGAATCTTGGGCGCGGTAACATTTGTGCCCACATCGATGCCCACATGGCACATGATACCCAGGAAGGATAGAAAAACGAAGCCATCGCCCAGCAGGGAAAAGCATTGCCCGAAGGTGGAAGGTTTCCCCACCACTTTCTCCTCCTCTATTTTTGTGAACCCTAACCATAAAGTAGCGGCTATGGCCACGACCATAAAAATTGGGAACAATAACTTCCAGTCGTTAAATTGCAGGGCCGCCCAGGCCGCTATAATAGGGGCCATAAAACTAGCAATCGCTTTCACAAACTGTCCGAAGGTCATGGTGCTGGCCAATCTGTCGCCACGTATTAAGTTTGACACCAAAGGGTTGATAGACACCTGCATCAAAGTGTTACCAATTCCCAAAAGGGCAAAAGAAACCAGCATGACAGTGTAGTCATAGGCAATTACAGGCAACATCAACGATAAAATCGTGACAAATAAGCTTAACACCAATGTTTTTCTGCGCCCTATCCGATCCATCAGCATCCCTGTAGGCACCGAAAAAATCAAAAACCAAAAAAAGACCATGGAAGGTAAAAGGTTGGCCACACTGTCGGACAGTTCAAAATCGGCCTTCACATAATTGGTGGCAATTCCCACCAGGTCCACAAACCCCATAGCAAAGAATGCTAACATTACCGGGGCCAGTTTGGCATAGTTCAATTTATTGTTAGTAGTATCCATATTATTATTTTTTATTACAACCTGTGTCGTTGTAGAAATTAGAACACAGAGGCGCGGAGACACTGGGTTTAATTATTATTAATCTTTCCAACATTAAGTTTTGATCTCCGTTCTTGAATCGCACGATCGTTGCAAAGAACGGTTCTATTTAATTCCAAATTTTATGGACAGGCGTAAATGAAGCTTCAATCAGCATAGCTTCTCCACTCGACGACATTTCCATGGTATTCCAGTTTTTGTTGGGGAATACCAGGTTGGTCATCTGAAACTCTCCGTCGTTTACAAATATTTCAAAACCATTTTCGTCCCAATATATGTGCACCTTTATTTTTGTTTTGTCAAAAACATAGTTGCCTGAAACAGGCACCGCAAAGTCTTGGCTAAAATCGCTTTTGCCAGCTTTCGTCCTATCAAAATCAATTCTCCCCTCCTCTATCTCAAGGTTGAGCGATACTTCTTCTTTCAAATCGTTTTTAAGCTTTATGTTAACGGATTTACCGGACATGGCATCTATGTTAAGTTCCGACATCCACGCTCCACCTTTTACTTTTGATTCAAATAGCTGAAGTGCGTTCTCCGAAAGGTTAATCCCTGATTCCGATTGAGCCTGTGTTTTGTTTAAAATGGAAGCCGTCTCTGCAACAGGCTTAGCAGCCAATAAGTAGTTATCTCCTTTGCTTATCAATCTTAATTCGCGTGGCAGGGTCATTCCGCTTCGCCATCTTTCGGTTGGTACTTTGGTTGCATATTGCCAGTTACTCATCCAGCCGATAAATATTCTTCTCCCATCCTGCTCCGGGATATCGCTCCAGGTAACACCTGCATAATTATCCTTTCCATGATCCAACCATATCGGTTGGGGCGACGGGTTTTCGTTGATAAACTTGTTACCGTCAAATTCCCCCACAAAATATTGTGTAGCCGAACCTCCGTTTGGACCTCCCGGATTAATGCTGACCAACAGCACCCATTTTTCGTTTCCCCTGTCGTCTTTGATCGGAAACAAATCGGGACATTCCCAAACGCCACCATGGCCACCTACATCTTTACCAAAATCTGACTCATGTGTCCATGATTTTAAATCTGGCGATGAATAAAAACCAATATGGTCCTTGACAGCCAGGGCCATGATCCATTTATTGTATTTTTCTGACCAGATCACCTTGGGATCCCTGAAATCTTGAATGCCGGGATTGGCGAGAACCGGGTTGCCTTGGTACGTTTCCCAGGTACGTCCTTTATCCAAACTATAGGCAATACTCTGATATTGATAATCGTTCCTTTCTTGTTTAGCCATCGGGTCGTTATGATGCGTAAAAATGGCTATCAACGGAGGATTTTCCTCGCTACCCAAACCGGATGTATTATTCCAGTCCACGACTGCACTTCCCGAGAATATCCAACCCAAAGAGTCTGGATAGATACCAATAGGTAAATGCTCCCAATGAACCAGATCAGTACTTACCGCATGGCCCCAGTGCATAGGGCCCCAAACATTAGCATCCGGGTAATACTGGTAAAATAGGTGATACTCTCCTTGATAATAAACCATTCCGTTCGGGTCGTTCATCCACATGGAATCCGGCGTAAAGTGGTATTGAGGGCGGTATTGCTCCGTGTAGTATTCGCTTGCTGTTTCCTTTGTTGCTTGCTGCTTTTTCTGTGAACAAGCCAACAATATACCCACTGCGATTATTGCAATTAAAATTTCTCTTAGCTTCATTTTTGTAGTTATTAATGTTATCAATTGACATTTACAATGCTCATATTACCATCTGTGGCAATTCATATTTTGTTCATAATTGAATCATACTGCAATTTCCAATATGTAAAATATTTGATTGCAGGTTTTCTTACTGCCAAATAGAGTTAAGAAAATAAAGTTGACCTCCTTTTAATCGAACGTTACCCCCTTTGTTTATCAAGTTTATTTTATTAAATGGTTCATGCGGAAAGAAATATTCAGTCATGACTACTTTACCATCTTGTGCAAACAATTCAACAGATGACACATCTATCAGCATTTTAATATCTAACAGTTCATCTTTAATGTCAAACGGAGCATAGTGTACTCCTGCAAAATCCGGGTGAAAATCAGATTCTCCAGCGTTGGTTCTATCAATAAAAAAGCGCTTTTCAATGTTATCATAACCAACTTCCAGCCTCTCTCCTAATCCATTAGTCAATTCCACCGCCACGTTCGATGCCTCTATAGAATCAAAGTCCAATTCAAGTTTCAGCGGTGCTTTGGACTTTTTACTTATTACCATTGAGCCTGAAAATTGACCACCTTTGATTACTTCTATTTTCCGGGTTAATTTATCTATCTCATCAATAGGTTTAGAGGTAAGAAAATATCCATTTTGACCACTGTTTAACTTAAGTTCCCTGGGAAAAGTTAGGTTGCCTCTCCACTTACGGGTTGGTGTTAGGTTATGATATCCGATACAGGTCATCCAACCTATAAATATTCTTCGCCCGTCTTCCTGAGGAATATCCGACCAGGTTACCCCTGCATAATTATCCTTACCGTAATCCATCCATCTGGTATTACTATCTTGTGCAATGAATGAGTCTCCATCAAAATCCCCCACGAAATATTGCGTGGCTGAACCTCCATTAGGACCACCCTTTACAATGCTTACTGTTAATACCCATTTGCATTCATCCTTGCCTAATACTTTTAACGGAAATAAATCAGGGCACTCCCAAACACTTTCGTGACAACCGATTTCCATCCCAAAATCACTTTCAAATGTCCATTGCTTTAGATTATCTGAAGAGTATATCTTTACCCTGTCGTTAGCAGCAAAAACCATGATCCATTTATCTGATTTGTCATGCCAGAAAACCTTGGGATCCCGGAAATCCTTTATACCAGGATTAACAACAACAGGATTATTCTTATATTTAATCCAAGTCCTTCCCTTATCTAAGCTATATGCAATCGCTTGACTTTGATTCTTAATTTTCCCTTGATTTTCTCCATCCATATCATGATAGGTGTAAGCAACTATTAATGGAGGATTTTCAGTGCTGCCAAAACCGGAGGTGTTGTTCCAGTCAACAACTGCACTACCCGAAAAAATATAACCTAAACTATCAGGATATAAAGCGATAGGAAGGTGTTTCCAATGCAATAAATCAGTGCTTATTGCGTGGCCCCAGTGCATGGGTCCCCAAATAGTGGTATCGGGATTGTGTTGATAGAATAAATGATATTCACCATCTAAATATACCAATCCATTAGGATCGTTCATCCAGTTTTCCGGTGGTGAAAAATGAATCTGGGGCCGATATTTTTCCTGATAATAACCGTTTACCGACATTTTGTCAACCGCATTATTTTTTCTTGACATACAACCAGTTATCAGAACGACTATCAGGACTATAACAATATTTTGGCAATGATATTTATACATTTATATTATATTAATGGGCTTTTGTTTCTATATTAGATACACTCCCGCCGTTAAAAACCACATTTCCTCCTTCTGCAAAGAGATATATTTGATTAAAATCAATTTTAGAATCAAACTTTTTAGTCATGCTCGCAAAACCATTCAGAGCAAACAATTCAACAGTATTGTTTGTAAGTATTACTTTTACATCCAGTTCTTTGGCATTTACAATAGTAGGAGCATAATAAATCTGACTTTGGGCGTCACTAGTATTTGAGTTTTGCAGAGCAATAAAAAAGTAACGTCTTAAATTATGATATCCTACAATTAATTTATCTCCTCTACTATTTTTTAAGATTACTCCAAAAACTTCTGCAAAGTCCAGATATTTACGATTATAAACATCAAAAGTGAGATTAATCTCTGTAGGCAATTTTACATCATTATCAAATAAAACTTCTTCTGTGAATTCTTTGCCTTTCTCCACCTTACCCTCTATTTTATCATTTTTAAAAGCAAAAGTTGGTTTTGATATCAGGTAGTATTGGTTATTTTCCTTGGTAAGAAAAAGGCTTCGTGGCACGGTATACGAATAACTGTCAGTATTTGAATTTTTCATGCAACCCATTAATATGGCACAATCTTTTTCTGCATGGTAACTGTAATTACCAACACCCAGATAAGTATCTGTTCCATAATCGAGCCATTGCCCAATGTTCTTGTGTGCAGTAAAAATAAAACCATCAAAGTCACCGGTAAAATACCTTGTTCCTTGACTTGCATTCGGTGCACCAGTGTCTCCGGTAATAAAAAGCACCCATTTCTTTTCGCTACTTTCCTCCACATTTACCGGAAAAAAGTCAATATTAGTCCATTCCCCTTTACGCTCATAAATTTCATTCCCATATTCACTTAGAAACTCCCAGTTTATTAAATCATTAGATGCATAAAACTGAATATTATAACCGGCTATAACAAGCATTATCCAACGTTGGGTTTCCTCATGCCAAAATACTTTTGGATCATTTATAGGATAAGAACCGTCGTTAACTATCATTGGGTTTTCAGGATGATCCTTCCAACTAAGTCCATTATCTGTACTATATGAAATATTCACAGCTTGCTTATCTTTAGATTCTGTATCGCCCGATATAGCAATCATAGGAGCGGTATCGCTTATGATTCCGGTAGTATTGTTATAATCAACCACCACCGATCCATCACCTTTTATATTCAAGAATGGCAGGTGTTCCCAACTTGTTAAATCGGTACTTGATGAATGGCCCCAACTAATATTACCACTTGCATTATTAGTCTGATAAAATAAATGATAAGCATTATTACAGTATATTAATTCCGTTGGAATACCAAGGTTACTGCCATCTCCGATTGAAAAATGAATATCGGAACCATCATTAACGTTTGGTCTTGAACAACTAAGCACAAGAACCGCTAAAACATATATAAATTGATGAATACGCATATTACAGACATAAAGATTCTTAAACCAAACTCAAGAGGAGTATTGAGTATTAGATACTCCCCTTGAATCCATACTAAAACTTCTCAGCTTTAGTAACCTACATTTTGCTCATAAAGGCCTTTTGTAAAATCAATTTCTTGCTGTGGAATCGGATAATATTCATCACGACCTGCTGTAAACTGGGCATCACTCAAGAAATCTCTTCTGGTTTTCTCCACTGCCAAATAGGCATTTAATGTTTCTTCGGCAATCCCCCAGCGAACAAGGTCGAAGAAACGAGGACTTTCCATCGCAAACTCTAATCTTCTTTCCCACTGCAACGCCATTCTTGCATTATCTTGTGTCCAAGCTAAATTAACCCCGTCGTATTGATCAATCAGGTAATTAGAAGCTGGTGTTCCATCAGCCAGTTTAGTGCGACCGGTACTTTGCGAAGCCCTGGCCCTGACCTGGTTAATTAAAGGCATGGCCAAATCGTGCTGACCCAACTCAATATAGGCCTCGGCTTGCATCAATAACACATCCGCATAACGGATAACATCAATATTTTTAGACGTTCCAATAAAGGGACCTTCCTTTTTGTAACATGAGCAATCTGCCGCTTGCTGCTCTTTCATACTTTGAAACCAACCATAAACACCAGGGTCACGAACCCAGCTATTATCGAAAATATATGCTTCTTGGTTACGATACTTATAAGGGTGACCATGTATTCCTACCGTATGATCGATACGTGGATCCATGGTTACACCCGTGGGTGTGATATCATCCGAACTAAGCTCTACACTATTAAAGGTTTCGAATTTAGGGAGGCCACTATCATCCGTGGAAAAGGCATTTACCAGGTTTTGACTTGGTGCGTGAAAACCGCAACACCCAAATTGGGTGGCACCATGTGGATAGTTCAGTCCTGTTACAAAACTTAAACGTCCAACTGCTGTTCCGTCACTGATAGAGAATTGAACTGCAAAAATCGATTCCGGGCCATTGTCATAACCATCCAGGAAGTTTTCTGCAAAGTCAGGTTGTAAACTATACATACCGGAGCTAATCACTTCTTGTGTTAGATCAACTACCTCTTGCAATCTAGAGGAATTTATACCAGTTACCTGATTGTTTTCATCCTGTTCGTAGGCTTGGTACAATCTAAGCTTTGCCAAATAGGCCGCTGCTGCATAATGGTTTGCCCTACCCACTTCAGGCTGCGACTCTGGCAAATTATCATAAGCATACTGAAAATCCTCTGCAATTTTGTTCCATAGCTCATCGTTGGTATAAACCTTGTTTGAGATTTGAAGAATCTCATCTTTGCTCAATCCTTCTTCTATATAAGGAACGTATTTAAACAGAATCTTCAACATAAAGTAAGCGTGGCCCCTGATAAATCGGGCTTCCCCTATCCGTACTTTCCGAAGTTCATAATCCTCGTCGCTTAATTGATTTAACGCAGCCAATGCTGAGTTGGCCCTGGAAATAACAATATAAAAATTTTCCCAGGTATAAGGGTGCATCCAAGCCTGATCGGGTTGGGTTAAATTATATTGCTCATAGAAATTAACATCAGCAACATCGGAAACACCACCACCACCTTTGTAGGCATCATCGGAACGTACACTGCCATAAACCCACATACTGGTCATAGGGCCAATCATATCATCGTTACCCACCGCAGCATATGCAGCCGTAACTAAACCATTTGCACTTTCTGCTGTAGGTGCCCCGGCAGAAACAGCCCCCTGGGGATCTACTTCTAAAATGTCTTTACACGAAGTAGCAGAAACAACTGCCAACATGTATAATGCGATATATATAAATTTTATTTTCATATCTAATATATTATTGTGTTTATAATGAAACATTTACACCAAAAGAATAAGTAGTTGGTACAGGAATAGTATTAACATCTAATCTTTCTGGATCCGGACCTTTGAAGTCTTTGGAGTCTATCCAAAATAAGTTATCTGCCATAAAGTAAACCCTTAGTTTTTCAAGTTTAATTTTCTCCACAAATGGTTGCTTGAATGTATATCCCAATTGTAAGTTCCTAAGTTTAAAATATGATGCGTTTACATTAAAATAGTCTGAAGATCTTGTTTCATTATTCGCATCGGATAAACTAAGTGCAGGGACTGAAGAATTTGGATTTTGAGCTGTCCAGGCATCAAATACACCAGGACCAACATTATCACGCCCCCTAATAAAATCATTATAAAACACATAAGGGTCAAAACCTGTTTTTCCTGCTACTCCCGAACCAAAAATGGATAAATCAAAGTTCTTATAATCAACATCGATCTTTATACTATATTCTAAATCAGGCAGTGTAGTTCCCAGGAAATCCTGATCTAAAGCATCAATTTTACCATCATCGTTTAGGTCTTTATACCGGATTCTTCCCGGTGCAGCTCCCACTTGGGTTGCATGCGCATCCACTTCTGCCTGGTTATTAAATATACCATCCGTTTCGTATCCAAAGATGGACAAGGCAGAGTGACCGATAATATCTTTCTCGGCGTTACCTGGGTATGCAGTTCGCACTTCTTCGGGAAGCTTGGTAATTTTATCCTTAAAATGGCTACCTGTTACCGTTAATGTATAGGAAAGGTCACCTTTGTCCTCCTTCGCCTTATGATAACTTAAAGCCAACTCCCATCCCTTGTTTTCTTGCGTAGCTCCATTTAACCACTGTTTTTGACCTTCTCCAACTGCGGATGCCACTGGAGGTTGTATTAGGATATCGCTTGTTTCACGAGTAAAGTAATCAAATGAACCGACAACTTTTGTACCCCATAGGCCAAAGTCTAATCCCAGGTTGATTTCTTCTGTAGTTTCCCATCTAACCCCCGGGTTAGCTGCCTGAACTGACACAAATCCTGAAGCCAGGTTGCCTGAATTGGAACCGGTAAGATCATAAGCTGAACCGATATTCCAGTATTGATCGAAGAATCCTACGTGACCAAACCCATCGATATCAGAAGCTCTTGTTCCATAGCGAGACTCAAATAAACCAAGGCTTGCAAAGTTACCTATGTCCTGGTTACCTACTCGTCCCCAACCTGCTCTAAACTTTAAATTGGAAACTACTTCCACATTTTCCATGAAATTTTCTTCCGTTAATCTCCAACCAAATGTGGCTGCCGGGAAGTAACCAAATCTATTATCCTCACCAAACTTTGAAGAACCATCACGACGCAAGGTAAAAGATGCCAGGTATTTATCCGAAAATGTGTAATCAATCTTGCCAAATTGAGAGAAAAGAGTGTTTTTCGTGCTATTTCCAAAGCTGTTACCATTAGTGGTACCTGCATCGAACACAAAATATTCTTCGGTTTGCGTAGCAAAATTCTCTTTATAAGCTGTAATTGAGTTAAAGGTTTCTTCTACGGATTCAACACCCAACAAAAACCTAAACCTATGGTTATCTACATCGAGTTTATAATTCAGAGTGTTAGACCAGGTAACGCTGGTTAAATCACTATTTGTTTGGGTCATGTTATTCACAGCTCTTGCAATAAATCCTTCGGTAAAAGCAGGTTCAATATCTTTGTCCTTAATCAGTGAATAATCGATACCTACATTTGTCTTGAAAGTAAGATCTTTGATCAGCTTCAATTCCGCAAAGACATTTCCGAATAAATACGAACGTTTCGTATTGTCCCATCTGTTGATATACTGCATATGTAATGGGTTATTACGGTCGGAATAACCTGAACCCAAAGGACCAGCATATTCACCCGTGTTAGTATACACTGGAATGGTTGGTGCCAAAGTAACAGCCAGACCGGGTGTGGGTGCACTACCTAAGTCGGGTGTTTCCAGTGTTTCATTTGAAGTTACCAAAGTTGTATTGATTCCTACTTTCAAACGATCTTCGAACATACTGGTTTGTGCATTTAATCGAGATGTAATACGATCATAGTCGGTATACTTTAACATACCTGTATTTTTGATATAACCAAGGTTCAACAAAACCGAAGAATTCTCGTCACCCCCTGATATTGTCAAGTCGTTGTTGATCACATAACCCGGTTGATACATTACGTCCTGCCAATCGGTATCACCTACTGGCACATTGGTATCTCCACCAACATAAGGTTGAACGGTAACACTATTCAATACCGGATTGTTAAAATCCCCGTTCCAGTCGAAATTATAAATTTCACCATAACCACTGGCTGGATCCACGCCATCATTAACCGAAGCTTGCCAAAGGGCTCTACCTCTATCAGCGGCATTCAACATGTCGAAACGCTGACGTTTTTCGCTTTGGATGGACAGGTTGGAGTTGAACTGGATTTTTACTTTTCCATCATTATTGGAACCGTTTTTCGTGGTTACGATCACAACACCATTGGAAGCACGCGAACCGTAGATAGAGGATGCGGATGCATCTTTCAACACCTGAACCGAAACAATAGAACCTGGACTGATTCCCTGGAATACCTCCGTACGTTTTGTTGGAACCCCATCTATAATGTACAAAGGGTTATTATCCCCCAATGTATTTACGCCTCGAATTAAAATACGGCTGTTTGAACCGGTAGGTGAACCTGTTTTTTCAATATACAAACCCGGAACCCTTCCTTGTAAAGCTTGCATCGGGTTACCCGAACTTAAACTCACGTTTTCAATAGACTCCATTTTTACCACCTCTACAGCACCGGTCAAATCCGCCTTTCGCATAGAAGAATAACCTGTTACGACCACCTGATCCAAATCCGTAGTTTGATCCATCATGGTAATGGATAATACAGTCATATTAGCTGTAACATCCATCACTTGACTATTCATACCCACAAAAGAGAATGTTACCGTTGAACCAACTGGTGCCTCCAATTTGAAGTTACCATCAATGTCTGTTATAGTACCTGTAGTTGTACCTGTAACTACAACAGTTACGCCCGGCAGCGGGCTTCCTGTTTGATCGAGAACTGTTCCTGAAACATTTGTTGTTTCCTGCGCCAAAAGTACCTGAGGAATCAACATTAGCATTATTAATGGTAGAAAAGCATTTCTACATCTTCTGCTAAAGCTTTCATTTTTTTTCATAATTAATCGTTTTAGAATACTTAACTGTTTTTATGACTATTAAATTCGCCTCATGCACTTGTTCATTTCATTCCAACTACAAATGACTTCTTTTAATAATCGTTAACACAAATTTATAGCCGTATGCAGGCAAGCGTTAGTAAAATTGTTACATAATGTTACAAAATGGTTACATGGATTGATTTTATTAAGGAGCAGTATGAAATATGTTACAATAATGTAACCTGTATTATATCGGCAATGGCCAGACCGAATAATATTTTTTAACAAATCCTTATATTCACGCCTCGTGGTCTGAGATCCGATAAACCTAGATGATTTATTAGAGGTACGTAATGAGCATGTAAAATACCATAAAACAAGGCGTTGCTGAAACAAGGTATAGCACCGCTCTGGTGAGTTGAAGCAACTCAGTAAAACGACTTGTTTTGAAGCAGTTGATTTGCGTAACAGGATTACTGATGCATATGGCGGGTTTAAAGTCGGACAAGTTGACCAAGGGTTCGTATATTTTAGAAATTTGAATTGAATGAGAGAAGACAAATTTATCTACAGGCGAATTCCAGAACCTCGATCGTACATGCACATCAAGGTGTCGAAACGGTAAATCACCCATACTCCTTTTGTAAGTTCCCACTTTTTTAGTAATTTAAAATCCTACTCAGAAAACAATCAATCGGGAATTATGGGAAATAACGACAAAAAAAAGAACGGCTCAGAAGCTATGTATTCGAAAAACGGCAGCTTGGATAAAAAATTTTATTTTAAAGAATTAGAGCGGCTTCAACTGGAACTTGTCAGGCTTCAAGAGTGGATCAAATACAAGGGACTTAAGGTGGTGGTGGTTTTTGAGGGAAGGGATGCCGCAGGAAAAGGGGGAGTGATTAAAAGGATAACACAACGTCTAAATCCCAGGATAACTAAAGTTGTTGCTTTACCTGTTCCTACAGAAAGGGAAAAGACCCAGTGGTATTTCCAAAGGTATATACCGCATCTGCCTGCCGCCGGCGAAATGGTTTTGTTCGACCGGAGCTGGTACAACCGAACCGGGGTTGAAAAAGTAATGGGGTTCTGTAACCAGAAACAATACGAAGAGTTTTTACGTTCCTGTCCCGAATTTGAGCGAATGCTGATCCGATCCGGAATTGTCCTTGTGAAATATTGGTTTTCGGTGAGCGACGAGGAACAGGAAAAACGTTTCCTGGAACGCATCCAAGATCCGCTTAAAAGATGGAAAATCAGCGAAATGGACATGGCTTCCCGTACACATTGGGTAGATTATTCCATCGCTAAAGACATGATGTTCAGATATACCGACACCAAGCAAGCACCTTGGTATGTGGTTGAAGGGGACGACAAGAAAAAGGCCAGGTTGAACTGCATAGCACATTTGTTATCATTAATACCCTACGATAAAGTACCGTACGATAAGTTGGAACTCCCTGAATTGCAAGACAAGGTTGGTTATATGCGTCCACCTAAAGACGAACAAACCCATATCCCGGAGCTTTATTAAGGATTTAACCAGCCCACAGCCGGCTGATATTAGGAGGCGGAGTGCGATGTATTTTAAATGCTTTGTTATAAAAACAAACGCTTCATTTTTAACAAACTATCTCATTGGATAGATGAAAGCACACCTGATTCCAGCATGTCAAGCCAAACATAGTCTTACCGGCCAAGGTTAATTTTCCTCGCATTTTAGCACTGAATGGATCGATATATCGGAGCACTTAAGGAAAGATTTGATCCGAAATTTTGTAATTTTGTAGAAGGAGAACATAACGTCATGTATAGAAACTACTTTCTGATATTGTTGATAGGGTTATTAACCTTTTCAACATCCTGCAAAAAAAAGAAAGACAAAACCATACACATCGGTTTTTCGCAATGCACCAACCAGGATGCTTGGAGGGAAACCATGAACCGCGAAATGCAGGTGGCAGCATCGTTATACCCCAATATTAAGCTTACCGTTTTAAATGCGGATGGTATCACGAAAAAACAATATATTCAAATCAGGCAATTGATAAATATGGATGTCGATTTGCTGATTATCTCCCCTAACGAATCGGAACCCATCACACCTATTGCCGAAGAAGCCTTTGATGAGCACATTCCTACCATTATTATCGACAGAAAGATAAGTTCGAAAAAGTACACCGCCTATATTGGAGCAAACAATTACCACATTGGTAAAAATGTTGCCGATTATCTTGGCAACCTGTTCAAAGACAGAAGGGAAATTCTGGAGATAAGAGGTTTGGATGAATCCAGCCCGGGTCAAGAAAGACATCGAGGGTTTATGGATGGACTTAAGCACTATCCCAACCTTGAGGTAACGGAAAGCATAGAGGGCGAGTGGCTGCATGAAAATGCTAAAAATTTGGCAGCTCCGCTTTTAAACGCTCAAAAATTCGATATTGTATTTGGTCATAATGATGTAATGGCCATTGGAGCACGCGAAGTTACACCTGAGGACAAAGCAGCAAATATGTTTTTTGTGGGCATTGATGCATTGCCTAATTTAGGTATGGAAAAAGTGAACGAAAACATACTTCAAGCTTCTTTCTTGTATCCTACAGGTGGTAATTTAGCCATTGAATTAGCCCTCAAAATATTAAATAACGAAGAATACGATAAAAACAACGAACTGGCTACCTCGGTTATAGATGCCGGTAATGTGAAGGTGATCAAACTGCAACAACAGCAGGTGTTGGACCACCAAAAAACCATTGACAAACAGATCTCAAGAATGGCTCAACAAGAAGAGGATTTTAACGACCAGCGGAGCTTGTTGAATATAACCTTGACAAGTTTGGTGCTGTTGGTGGTAGTTGCATTCTGGCTGTTCTACTATTTCATCCGCATCAACAAAAAAAATCATGAGCTGGCCCAAAAGAATGATGCCATCGAAAGACAGAAAAAAGAACTGGAGGAAAAAAACAACCAGATTCTTGAAATGAATAAAGAGGTAGAAGAAGCCACACAAGCCAAACTCAGCTTTTTCACGAATATCAGCCACGAAATCAGAACACCACTGACTTTGATTCAGGCTTCTGTAAACACCATGATGGATCAGTTCCGCCAGCTCCATCTTCCAACATCATTAATTAAAAACTTGGAGTTGATACATAGAAACTCGGACAGGCTCCTTCGCATTATCAACCAGCTAATGGACTTTAGAAAAGTAGAACTGGGCAAAGCAGGCTTAAGCGTAAGTAAAATAAATATTGTGGATGATTGCGAAAATATCTATCAATCGTTTATTCCCCTGGCTAAACAAAAAGAAATAAACTTTAGTTTTGATAAGGATGAAAACCGCTGTGATATATGGATTGATCAGGATAAGATTGACAAAGTACTTTTCAACCTCCTTTCCAATGCTTTTAAGTTTACGCCGCAAAATGGCGTTATCGTCATCCGGCTAAAAACCAACTTTCCCGATCATGTTTATGTAGAGGTTTCGGATAGCGGCCCGGGTATACCCGAAGAAAAAATGAAAACCGTATTTGAACCTTTCGTTCAACAGAATGAACATCGCTCCATGGGTACCGGAATTGGTCTTTCATTATCCAAAGGATTTGTGGAACTTCATCATGGGAAAATCGAGATCAATACGAGCAAGGAAGGCGGCAGCATATTTAAGGTAACCCTGCCAAAAGGAAAGGAACACTTTAAAGAAGATCAGATAATACCCATACGAGAACAGGAAAAAACCCGGAGTTACGATATCAATAGCAAGAACATACAGGACAGCGAACCTTTAATTTCCGGTGAAAGCCATAAAGAACATACTGTTTTGGTTGTCGAGGATGACATGGAGCTTAAACAATATCTTATCAATTTACTCAACGAACATTACTACGTCAAGAGTGCAGAAAATGGCAAGCAGGCCCTTGAAATGATAGAGCTTGAAAATCCGGATATGATTGTTACCGACCTGATGATGCCGGAAATGGACGGACTGGAAATGACCCAACGGATAAAATCCGGACTTGACACCTGCCATCTGCCATTGATCATGTTAACGGCGAAAAGTACCCAGGAACAAAAAATTGAAGGCATTGAAACCGGAGCCGATGCCTATATCGAGAAACCTTTTTCCCCCGAATACCTTTTGGTAAGAATACGTAGATTACTGGAATCCAGAAAAACACTTCAAGAATATTACCAACAACATATTGTGAGCCCGAAAATCGCCAACCATAACGGACAAAATTCGCTGGACAAGAAATTTCTTTCCGGTCTGATCCGGAACCTGGAAAGCAACTACAGCAATGCAAACTTTAGTGTAGAGGAATTCGGTCAACAATTAGGATTGTCGAGAATACATCTTTACAGAAAGGTTAAAGCCCTAACCGGTTTTACCCCATCCGAGTATATTAACAAATACCGTCTTAGAAAAAGCAAAGAATTCCTTTTAAACCAGGAAACCAATATTTCCGGCGTTGCCATGGAGGTCGGTTTTTCGTCGTCGGCATATTTCACCAAAAAGTTTAAGGAGGAATTTGGAGTTACTCCATCGCAGTATTTAAACGAGTCCTCGGTTGGCAGTTCACATTAGGACTGTACATTCATCTGACAACATAGTCAATTTATTGGAAGTGTTATATGCCTTCAACCCCAATGGCAATTGACTATTGACCAATGGCTAATATACTACTGACTGAAGGCGACACTAATTAATCCTCCTCATTGCCCAGGCATACAAAACATTACCGGTGAATGTACAACAAAACATGGCCGTGCCAAGTGGCACCAGGTTATCCGCATGAAAAAGGGCTATTACTGTTCCAATCAAAAAACTTAAGATAAATCGTGTAATCCCGATAGTAGCATTGGCCGAACCGCTTACCTGCGGGTTGATGTTAAGTATGGCCGCGGTGCCGTTTCCGAAAACCAGCCCCAAACTCCCTACAAAAAGGACAATACTGGCAAAGACCGCCCAAAAAGAAGGCTCTGACTGTAGAACCGCAACAAACAAAGCAATTCCGGCTATCAACTGAAGCGCCAAGCCTATTCTTAACAAGAATCTGGGTTTGTGTTTTTTTAACAGAATGGTATTCAAAAAAGAAAGAAGAATATTTAAAACTACATTGGCCCCAAACAATAAAGGAAATTTACTTTGTTCTACGCCAAAAAACTTGATATAAATAAATGAAGCTCCTGTTAAAAAAATATACATTCCTGCCATTGAAAAACTAATGGCAAATAACATGATCACAGATTCTTTGTCCGAGAAAAATATCTTATACTTCTGTAACACTTGCGCTGCGGTAATTTTTCGAGTTATCAGTTTTTGATCCCTGGACTCTGGAACCAGGATGAAAAAACTCACAAATAACAGCACAGCAAAGGCAAACAGAAAATAGAAAACGCCTTGCCACCCCTGGTGTTCAATAAGTAATGCGCCAATAACGGGCGCAAACAGAGGCGCTAACATCATCATCATACTTATGATGGTCACAAACTTGGCCACCTCTTTCCCGGAATACCAATCTCGTATAAACACATTAGACGTAACAGTGGCAAATCCACCACCGAAGGCTTGCGTTACCCGCAGTATAAAAATCAATTCAATGTTATCGCAAAAGGGAATCATCAATGCCGAGATGCCGTATATGGCAATTCCGGATACGGCAATGGGTTTTCGTCCGAATGAATCAGATAGTGGCCCGCCAAAAAAATTACCCACTGCAAAACCCAGGAAATACAAAGTAATGGTGAGTTCAACAACACTGATACGAACCCCAAAGTAAGTAGCCATCATGGGCATGGCTGCCAGGTATGAATCGATAGCAAAGGGAGACAGCGTTACCAAAGCCGCCAACATCACCGTTAATAACAGCGGATTCCGTTTGTGAATATTTTGCATTAAAAAATTGTATTTATTGAAGGAGCGACAAAAGTAATGTTTTATACATTCAATCCTTTATGATGTGCTTCATTTTCTCCAACATCCTTTTGACCTGGATATCGCCAAAGCCGTATATTCCTTCTTGCGCGTTGAATTTTTTGAAGATGCTTGCAAAGTCTTTATTTTCGGATTCAGCCATCACCATTTTTAAAGTTTTCTCGGGGCGGCCCGGGCCATTCTCCGGGAATCTATCGATATGCGCCTGAACAACATCCTCAATATGTTCCATTTTCCGTTTTAGAGGGCTTGCGTTCCTTTTTAATTCCGACCAATTATTCTCCCGGTACGATTCCCAAAGCTTAACTATATGTCTCTTGTCCAGAGTATTAAGCGCTAACCTATTTGCGTAGGAAGCTTTTAATTCCTCTAAACTTAAAACGCCAAAGCCGTGCCACGAATCTTTTATGGGGAGCACCAAATACAAGGTACAATTTCTGCTAAATTCTTTTAACAGGTTTACAATAAACCACATGTTAACCTGACAAAACAAATCCTGCTCAAACCAAAGATTAACGATTGACCCTTTGGGGATTCGTGAAATCTTTTCGATTTCTCCGGCTACGTTTTTTAGATAGTCATCTTTATTGGCACAGAATACTTCCTCAAAAAATATGGCCCTTTCACGCATGAATGCATTTAAAGAAGTTGATTTTACAGGTCCATCTATCAGGCACTCCCTAAAAACGATTTTATCTTTGTTAAACTGATGAAGTTGCTCGAGTAGGCTATCCCCATTCAGAATATGAAATTCGTCAGGATGGTTGTTCAAATGGAAAAGGGTAAAAGGCTTATCAATTCTAATATTAAAACCGATTACCGTTCCCAACAAAGGAATTAGTATTGGCAAAATCCATGCTCTTAGAACATACGGAACGTCATTACTAATAAACAACCTTAAGGCAAGATCAACCCATACAAAAACAAATAAACCAACGATGCCATACAACATTCCCCGCACAACATTTAAGGGTTGCCTAATATAACTTGTATAAATAAATCCCCCTAATCCCACCCCCAGAATAATCCCCAGGTAAACGAGCGAGAAAAATTTAAAATAATAGACATCTAATTGTCCGGCAACATCTTTTACGCCTGATACACTAAATAATATAGCTGAAAAAAAAGCGCCTAATGCCCCCAATAATATTTCCAAAGTAATGTACAGCCATTTATTTTTTTGTTCCTCCATTGATCACTTTTTTGTATTTTAAATCGATATTACCCGGATGAAAAAATAACAATGCCAATAAGTTAAGGATATCTCTTAATAAATGAATTATCAAACGGTTAAAAAAACCTTTAAATCCCGATTTTCGCATGGAAAACAAAACAGCGAGAACTGCAAGAATACAATACATAAGCATGGGGAGCACACTCTTGGTTAGTACAGAAAATACAATTATTATTATTAAAACAATCCATGTTGGGTCGCTGGTGAGCATTCTTTTAAGCACATGTTTATTAAAAATATGGTCGCGGTACAACACTGCCCTGGGGTATACGTGCGAACCGTTTACGAAGGAACGCCACAATCGCTTTCTGTCTTTATAATCTATCGTGTGATGAATGGCCATCAACTCCTTTTTTCTTAACAAAGGAATGCCTTTCCTGGCCAAACGATACCCCAAATCGAGGTCTTGTCCTTTTTTGTATTTGTTTTTCATCCCCCCAACCTCATCCCATTGTTTGCGTTTGATGGCAAATAATCCTCCGGTAGTATATTGAAAGGTATCCTCCCGTACATATATCTTTCTATAAAAATCCTGACGTAAGCATTCGCCTTCATCATTATAATAGTAGTTCATAAAATTACCCGACACAAACTCATATCTTAGATGGCGGGATTCATCCAAAATAAGTTTCAGAAACTCAGGATTGATTTCCATATCACCATCCAGGAAGATCAAATTTTCTCCTTTCGATTCTTTTACACCGATATTACGGGCAATAGCTGCATTGCATGTTCCGGTGATCACAAATGACTTAACCGATGGGAAACTTTGAACGATTTTCAGGCTATGGTCGGTCGATTGCGAATCCACATAGATAATCTCCGCATGCAGTCTGCACTCATCTACCGCTTTAACTATACTCGATAAACATAGTTTCAGGCGCCAGCCTTCGTTTCTGCCTATTACCACAAACGAGATCATAATTTAGACAATAAATTACGTTTGGTATAAAATGCATAAATAGTCCTTAACATCTGCATTGCGAAACCCATTAAAAATAGAGGTTTGGCCGCATGTGACTTATAATACCTATACCACATTTTAATACTTGTCTGCGAATAAGGATTGAAAAACGATTTAAAAAACGTACAGCTGGATTGCTTCACAAAACTCTTGCCCCCACCGGTTTCTTCAATATACGAATGTACCGCAACATCGTAACTGATCAAACAACGATAGCCTGCCTTTTGTATTCGTAATGCCAGGTCGTAATCGGAAGCATATTGCGGGAATCGTTCATTATAGCCATTCACCTCCTTAAATATAGGAACGGGAATGACCGTCCCTCTCCCGTTCAAACATTTTGTGGGATGCAGTCCTCCTAAATTTTCAGGCAGAGGAGTAAACGCCTTATGATATTTGACCTCCTTCGCTTTCCACCAGATGATATTTTTTATTCCTGAGAAGAAAATATACGCTTGCTCTTTTTCGATCAAATTTAAGGTGCCGATCATTGCATCGGGGTTTTGCTGATGCTGTTGAACCAGCTTTTCAATCAGCAAAGTATTAAATATGGTATCATTATTTAAGGTTATAATTAAGCCGGCTCCTTTTTCGATAGCAGCCTTGCAGCCTTCGTTCATGGATTTAGTCCACCACCAGTTTCCGGTCCCTTTCACCAGAATCACCTCAGGAAAGCAACGTATTATCTCGTTTGATGTGCCGTCCGTTGATCCGTCATCCACTACCACAACTCCAAAGTCTTTAAAGGTTTGCTTTTGGAGCAGCCGCAAGCACTGAATGGTGTACGACTTTCGGTTAAAAACCGCTATAACAACATATATTTTCATTCATATCGGGTATCAAGTATCAAGACTTATTTCTTCTTTTTTAAATAAAACAGGCATTAACGTCAAAGAAATAAAAAACACCTTGATAAAATAAATTTGTGAAAAACCTATCAACAAAATGGTTATCAAAGCAAAAATAGCCATTCGCTTATCCACATCGTAAGCTAAACACATGCGAAAAATCGTTAGGTACATCAGGTAAAAATAAATCAGGAATGCAATACCTCCGTACATCACCAAATGGTTGGTCACCCCATTGTTTCGGTGTATGGTTCGGGCGTTTGTCTCTCCCTGAAAACGGGTTGACTCAGACCTTCCCATCCCAAAGAGCGGATACTTTACAAAATCCTGAAAATCGATTTGCGCACTTTTAAAACGTGTGTTATAAGTAGCATCGGTAAAACTCATTTTACGCACAATCTTACTTCCCAAAAAATCAACATTTAAAAATACAGTTACTCCTATTACGAGTACAATGGGGATTACAATGTAACGTCGAATCAAATCCCTGTTCAATACCAGATAAAATATTACAACACCTGCCATCACCAATAGTCCTGATGTTGAAAAGGTAGTCAACACCCCCAGCATCAAGATTCTGTTTTTTTTGTTATTGAGCTGGCCCGTTATAATAATATTGAACAACAAGGCCACTAATAAAAATCCCGAAAATGCTCCCGGTTCCCAAAAAGGGCCTGAATTTCTTTTAAGCCAGATCAAACCTTCACCTTGCGAATTGAAGGTATACAATATAATACTAGGCCAGTTTTTATAGTTGGATGTTTTGATGAGCGGGTTATCAAACATTGGAGCCACCGTGTTTTCAAAGAAACTCTCAAAAGCTCCTATGTAAGAAGTAACATAAAAGAAAAGGCTAACCAGCACCGAGAAAACTAAAACATCTACATAGTACTCCACCGTCTTTCTTCCGACTGCTTTTATCGTCAGGTAGGCGAACAACAACCGGACATGAAGCCCTAAATACGTTTGCACCGGGAGTTCATAGAACTTCAGCATCTGCCCTACTTGAAGGGTTAGTACAGCGGATAAATAATACATAAAAAAACGGTCAATCTTTCTCTGTCGGATAAAGAAAACAACGGCCGGAAATGCCAAAAACACAATCATCATGGCAATATGCGCCTTGTAAAAAAAAGGCACGCCCGAGAACGCGATCAGCAGGTAAACCAGCCAATAATCCGTTATTTTAGTTACATTTATCATAGACGAACGCTATTGTGTTTTTGTTTTTTTGATGCTTTATAGTATTAACTTCCTGACATTAAAATACTAAAAACAAATTTTATACTTTAAAACCCCCAATGGGGTTAAATCCGAATAACCACGGGTAAAAAAACGTAAATTCCTGAGCTTTAAAACCTGTAACCCCAAAGTGGTTCAACTCTTTAAATGCATTAACATCTTACCAGCCTCATTCAACAAGTGATTGATACAATTGAATATATTTTTTTGAAACCTCATTAATATCAAAATTATCTACAATAGTTTGTCGGGCTGTTTCCGATAAAAGTATATTGTTTTCCGATTTTGTACAGAATTCTATCCCTTCAGTTAAATCTTCTATATTTTTATGTTTTGCCAGGTATCCGTTGACTTTATGCTTAATCATATCGCCATTTCCCCCTATTTTAAATGCAACAACAGGAGTTGCACATGCCAGGCTCTCCATGATTAAATTGGACAAGTTTTCCTGCAATGAAGGCACCACAGCAACATCCACCGCCGACATATATTCAATCATGAGTTGGTCATCATTGATTTCACCCGGAAAATAAGTCTTTAATCCACTGATTGAGTTTGCATCGCTTTGTTCACCGATCACCACCAATTCGTATTCTTCCGGTTTTAGCATGGTTAACGCCTGGCTGAGGTATTGATATCCTTTTCGGGTTTCCGACAATACATCAACCGCTGCAAACAATATTAGTTTTTTATCGTTTGGCAAATTTAATTTATTGCGACAAGCCTGCTTATCCATTGGCGCAAATATATCCACGTCTATCCCATTGGGTATTTGTTTTATCTTATGGTCCTGTCCAATCAAACTTTGTTTCACACAATCTTGCATCCAGGTACTTAAACCAATAAATGTAATAGGGGAAGTGTTGTTTAAGATTTCTCGTTTACAAGATAGCTGCTTCAAACTTAGTCCATATTCTCCATCTTCGCTTAAGATGGGACAACTTGCACAACCATTTACATATCTTCCACATCCCTCATCGTAATGGCATCCTCCGGTAAACCACCACATATCGTGCAAGGTAATCACAACGGGTATCTTTATTCCTTTCAGTTCATTCAGGTTCATATACCCTCGGTTTATCCAATGTAGATGAACAATATCCGGTTTTTCTGTTTCTATTTTTCTTCGTATCGAATGTGCGGGATATCCTAACGAGAACATTTCTCTGCTTCCTTTTGCCTTACTTTTTATAATCAGCTTTTCAAGCTTAATATATATCTTCGTCAGCTTTTTTTTTGCCTTTCCGTTGTGGATATCAACCACAGTATCATCCGCTGTTCGTTTTGCACCTACCCACATCTTACTCCCAATGCCGACATGAAGCAAACCTTTGTGCAGGCGATAAGCTGCACGTCCGGCACCAAAAAAATCTTTTCCACACAGATGAAGTACTTTCATGGCTTAAACTCAAAATTATGATTCCATATATTCAATCAACTTATCCACGTTTCTTTCCGCGTTAAATTGCTTATTAAAATAATCCTTTCCGTTGCTTAATTGTCGGCTCACATCGTGCCCATCTATAAACTCTTGAAGTGTTGCACGCAAAAAATCGAAATCACCTTGACAACTGAACCCAACGTTTTGCCGACTAAAAACCTGATCGGGGTCAACATTTAAACTTAATATTAGGGTTTTAAAATACCAGCTCTGAATAAAGGTATTTGGCATTCCTTCGCTCAAACTTGTATTTACATACACTTTTGCCCGGGCAAACCATTGGTTGGCCTCCTGATAGCCGACAGAACCGACTACACTCAAATTCTGGGGGATATCTTCCGATAAGATGGAATTACAGGCCGAGCCCAGCATCACAAAATGCCAATCTCGGTTTAATCCAAACTCCTTCGCCAGTTCAATAAATAAATGTGCCTGTTTTACCAAACTGTCGTTACCTACCCACAATATCAAATTTTCTTTGTCTTCATCTACCTCCTCCAGTAATGAAAAAGAATTGGGAACGACGATTCCAAGGGTATTAAAATTAGTCTTGTAAGACTGAAGCTGATACTGATTTTGACAAACCACTTTACCCACCCGCTTTTTCACCCATTCAATTAACTTATCAAGGAGGAAAAAATCAGTTTTACGTATCCATTTTTTTATGATATTGGAATAGCTATACGCTTTAAAGTATGTGCTATATTTATTTTTGTGTGCATCAGAATCAAGAGCCAGCGCAAATACCATATGCTTACCCTGTTTCTGGGTATACCAATACGTGGATGCAGTTAAAGCGAAATCTGTTCGTTGGTAGTAATAATGTGCGCTTGTATTTTTCAATACTTTCAACACATCCCAAAACTCCAGTATTCTGATACTTCTTTTTCTGTAATAATGATATTGAATATTATCATTTAGGAACGGAGAGTTACTGATTTGCTTTTCATATCCTAACCCCGCACAAACTACTTCGACCTTCCATCCCCTTTTTAAGAATGCCTGCGACAAGTAATGTACCTGAATTTCGGCACCTCCTGTGGTAAAAGTTACAAAGTGTGGAATAACGAAACATATGCTCCTCATATCATTGTTCATACCTTACTACTTTCAGGATCGTTTTTAGGCGTTATTGTACTTATTGTAGTAATCGTATTTGTATTTTTTGCCCTCGAGCTTGCTTCCGTTTAATACCAAACCATTGTTCTGTATGCCCTTTTGCTTTACTTCCTGCAACACGGAACGAAGCACTTTTTCACTCGTATATTTTTCCCTGACCACGAATAAATTTACATCCGCATATTTCATCAGCATATACCCATCGCTGAGCACTCCAATAGGCGGTGTATCAATAATAATGTAATCGTAATTGGCCTTTAACACTTTAAACAAGGTTTCTGTCAACTCATTCCCTATCAGCTCCAGAGGGTTTGGAGGGATGACCCCGGGGGCTATAAAATCCAGGTGTTCAATTTCGGTATGGATAATAATTTCATCAATCTCATTATTTTTAAGATAGTACGACGTTAGCCCTCTGCGTTTATCGTGTACAAAATCGCTAAACTGTCCCGATTTGCGTAAATCATATCCGACAATTACCGTCTTTTTACCAAAATTAGCCAGGGAAATGGCCAGGTTATTTGCCACAAAGCTTTTGCCTTCCCCCGCTATGCAAGACGAAACCAAAATGGTTTTATGTGCAGCTCCTTCTTTGAAAAATGACAAATTGGTACGTATCGTTCTAAATGTTTCCGTAACCACCGATGCCGGACGACTATGCACCACGAGCTTGCTTCCTTTTTCTTCACTTTTTAAGATGGAACCTAAAAAAGGCACATCCGCAAACTTTTCGGTAAATTCTTGCTCGTTTTTTATTCTATCGTCTATTAAGTCAATAATCACCAGCGCCAAAGCAGGAAGTATAAGTCCCAGAAATAATGCCAGGGCAAAATGAATCTTTGGGTTTGGAAATACTTTTTTCAACACCCGTGCCGGTTCAACAATTAAATGTTCGGGTAAACTACCGGCTTTGGCTATTTGTGCCTCGGCACGTTTTTGTAGCAGAAAGGTGTAAATGGCATCGTTAATATTGAATTTTCGCTGCATTCCCACCAGTTTTCGCTCCGTTTTCGGCAGTGTTTTCACTTGTTGCTCCAGTTGCCTAATCTGATCCTGGAATTTCTCCACTTCGCGTTTTAACGATTCCTTGGAAAAAGTAATATTGTCGACAATGCTGTTTCTGAGGTTTTCGATTTTAATCTCCAGATTCTTAAAAAACGGCCCTTTTTGCTGATTCCTGGTAATCAGGTCGCTTCTTTGGTTGGAAAGAATTAACAGGTCCCTGATAAATTCGTTCAGTGTTGTATTGGTCACCCCTATAGACGAAGGAACAACAATCTTGCTGTAGTCATCGTCCTGCTGAAAATACTCATCCAAATACTCATAATAATTATAGGCCCGCTCTGTAGTGCTTTTTTGAATTTCCAACTGCTGAAGCCTTTCCAAAACACGGGTGGCCTTGGTGGTTATGTCCATCACCTGATTGGATGCCCGGAACTTCTCCAGTGTGCTTTCGGCAAAGCTCAGGGAATCGGAAATTTCTTCCAGCTGACTATTGATAAACGCGATGGTATTTAATGCCAGATGATTTTTCCGTTCGAGGTTTTTATTAAGGTAAATTTCATTCAGGGTCTGGATAAAATCTACACCTCTGGCAGGCGATTCCGATTTTAATGATAATTGCACCACGCTCACTTCGGTATTTACAGGGTTCACCTTTAATTCCTTTTGATAATTTCGTACCAAAGTTTCAATATCGAAAAACTTAAAAGCATATTTTTGCCCGGCTATTTTTTTTAAATCGACATCTTCATTTAAATAAATCCTAAATTTATAATCTTCCCCCATGATTACTGCCGATTGAAAAAACTCTGCTTCTAATTCCAAGTTTTTTTCCGTGGGATATCCAATTCCCGTGGAATAATTCACTATTCTGTAATCATCTTTATCTGCCCTTAAAACAAACTTCCCGTCCTCCTTAAAAACTACCTCAAACGTTGTGTTGATGATTTGGTTATGCAACGAATCGATGATGACCACAAAGGGCGATTGATTATAAATTTCCTTTTGCAAAAGATTTTCATCGAGATAATAGGCTGTTTCCAGATTTAATTTTTCAATCGTCTCACGGATCAAAGGAGATGAACTCAAGATTAACATCTCGTTTTGGTAGTTCATCTTTTGATCGAACATACTGAAACTTTGAATAAACTCCATCGCTTTTTGTCCATCCAGCCCCATATCTTCTTTTATATAGATGCTGGACGAAACCAAATATTTTGGCTTTAACACCTTAATAGAAACGATGGCCAAAACACAACAAAACACCAATGAAACCACGAACCAATGCCAGTTTTTAAACAGATGCTTAATCACCTTACTGACATCGATATATGAATCATTGTTGGTATTATTTTTTATACTCATTCTTTTACATAGTTAGCAACCAAAATAATGGTTGTAATTGAACTTAGCACCACAGCCCAGGGAAATGCATCAAATCCCCAGTGTCGCCTTTTCAATGGTTCCACGTAAATGACGTCATCAGCTTGAACATACAGGTCTGCCTCCCCCAACAATGAAATATCGGTTAGATTGACCCTTTTGCGGACTACTTTATTGTTCGCATCCCTCACTATCACTACTTCTCTGCGGTTACCATATTCCGAAATGTCGCCGGCCAGGCCAAGTGCCTGAAATATGCTCAAATACTCGGCCGCATAGAAATATCGCCCTGGCTTATTAACACTACCTAGTACAGTAATGCTTTTATTGACAAAGGTAATTTTTACTGAAGGCGTGTTCAGATAGTCTTCAAGTTCCTTGCGTATTTTTTCGGATGCCTGATCAACTGTCAAGCCTTCAACTTTTGTTTGTCCAACAATAGGCAATTTAACCGCTCCGTCTTTGTCCACCGTGTAGGATACCATGGCCAAATCAAGTTCGGAACGTCCTCCGCCATAACGGTTTGGGTCATTGTTCATAAAGTTAATGTTGCCGTCGTCAAAACTTGAAACCTGGATATAAATTTGATCGAATACCTTAATCGTATTCTCAGATTTTTTATTGGCAAATGATTTTTCGGTATGGTCTAAATCGGGATCCTGCAAATAAATAATGTCTTGCTGCGGAACACATCCGAAAGTTACGACCACAAGGATCAAAAACAGAAAAGCTTTACTCATATTTGATTGGTTTATTTAATAATTGAATATCATGTTAAATACGAGACAATAGACCTATTTACAAGGTGCTTATCCTCAATTTATTACTACAATCATCGTTGATTTTTCAAACAACACTCAATCAGGCACTTAAAAAAACTTATCCAAGTGTTGTTTAAAATCCACCCTAAAATATTTATTCTCGGCCAATATTCTGTTTTTTTTTATATAAAAAACTACATTTTCGATATTAACATCAAACCTTTCACTTTCTATCATTAATCCTTACATAAAAAAAGGGCATCTATAAAATAAACACCCTTGGAAATATTGTAATATAATTTAATCTCTCCAAAAACAAGTTAAGCCGTTTTTATTCTATAGCCAACATCCACTTTCCCTTTAGAAATAGCGGTTAGTTTACCTTTTAACAGCCTTTTTTTTAATGGGGACAGATGATCTACAAACAGAATCCCTTCCACATGGTCGTATTCGTGCTGCACAACCCTGGCAGCAAAACCTTCCAGTTCCTCTTCAACCAGTTCAAAGTTTTCGTTTTCGTACTCAATCTTTATTTTGTTCGGTCGTTTAACTTCTTCGCGAATACCCGGCAAGCTCAGGCACCCCTCTGATTCGTTGCAATTTTCATCGTTTGTTTCCACAATAATTGGATTGATCAAGACACGTTTAAAGTCTTCCAATTCCGGGAATTCTTCCGACAAAGGACTGGCATCAATCACGATTAAGCGAATACTTTTCCCTATTTGAGGTGCTGCCAAACCTATACCATCAGAATGGTGCATGGTTTGCCACATGTCTTCTATCAGTTTCTCCAACCCTTCGTAATCCTCATCAATCTCATCGGCCACCTTTCTCAATACAGGATGACCGTAAACAGTTACCGGTAATATCATAAATTCAAATTTCCTTTTTGTTCCAAATACGACTGCAAGATAATGGTGGCACTTAGTTTGTCCACCAAATTTTTGTCTTGCCTGGCCTTCTTTTTAAGTCCCCCGTCAATCATCGCCTGAAAAGCAATTTTTGAGGTATAACGTTCGTCTACCCATTCAACAGGCATATGCGGGAATTTGTTTCTTAAACGGTTAAAAAAAGGTTTGATGTACCGCATCGATTCCGAATCCTCTCCCGAAGCCTGCCGGGGATATCCTAGCACAATCTGCTCCACATCCTCTTGCTCAAAATATTTTTCCAAATATTCGATTAAAGTATGCGAGGGAACCGTCTCCAAACCGTTTGCAATAATTTGCAAGGGATCTGTTACCGCAAGTCCCGTCTTTTTTCTTCCGTAGTCAATAGCTATTATCCTGCCCACATAAATTCCTTTAGAAAGGCAAAAGTAGTTGTTTTTGCCAATACAACAAGATATTCAGATTCAATATCTACAAAAGAAAATTTGAAGAAAGAAAAAGTTCCTGTTCAATTAATGTTAAATCGAACAGGAACTCCTATCAAAACTACTTAATTACTGCAATCCTTTTTCTTGCAACAATTGCTTGTTTTTTATGCTCCACTCCTTACAAGCCGTATACGCACATTCAGCGTATTTAGGAAGGTCTTCAAAGTCTAACAACAACCTGTCTTCCACTAAATCGTGAAGTTCACTAGCTATTTGACCAGCTTTGAATTTAAGCTTATTCACTTCCTTTTCCAGCTCTTTAATTTGCTCTTCTGTCATTACTGCTACTTTTCTTCGTCGCTTACGGTTGTGATTGAAGATATCTTGCACCAATCATAATAGGTATTAAACACCTTACCATCTATAGTTTCTGAAACCCAAACCACATTTTCTTCAAGAAAAATGGTAGCATTTTTATAGATTTTGCCATCATTGATTTGAAGTTCTACGCCTTTGCGTTGTTTTCTTGACAGGGTTCCGTGTAAAGGCATAGTGGCATATTCCAACACCTTTTCCCAAGTTTGTTTTACTTCCATAATAATTTTTTTAAATTAGTAAAACAACCCCACCCTCAAACAATAAACCATCCAACTTAAATAACTGAAAATAAAACCTTACCCATGTGTTAATATACGATATGGTAGGAAATTTAAGCGGTAGTCTACAAAATTGTCGCATCGTACAACTATATTTTGCACGAAATTATAGTTATACCTTTACTTCCCCATCTATCCTGTATCCGTCGGAAATATTATACCCTGCCAACGAACCAGTTCTCGATTGAACCACCATATATATCATACCTTTATCCGAGGTATTGCTTAATGTTCGTGACCCACGGGGTGATACCCTGACCATTGAACCTTCCTTAATTTCAAATATGTGGTTGTCCACCTGATATTTCCCCTTTCCTTTTATGAAAATATAAATCTCCTCATGTTGATGGTGCCCATGTAAAAAAGGTACGGTGGTATCTGGCGCTAACTCACGGAATGATATTTCCGCACCAGTGGATTTTAAAAGTTCTCCTGTGAAAAGTCGGCTTTTATCTTCAGTTCCGAATTTGGGATGAATAAAACTGTATTCCGACAATTGATCAAAACTCCCTATGTCAATTGCTTTATGGTTTTTACCTTCTGATATTTCTTTAATCATAGCTCCTTTTATTACGAATATCATTTGTAGAACACTTCAGATAAAATAGAGTTCTTAAAAACATATCAAACTAAGGCTATCCAAATTATACTTTTTAAACGAAATATTCTAATAAACGAAACAACCTCATATAAAGCGCTTTAAATTTGAACAAAATACATACTAAACGTGTCTAACATCTGGCAATCTATCATATTTCAATTCTTTGAATGAAAGGGTTGAGTTGCTTACCTATTGCTAACATTTAAATTATTGGTTTATGCGTTACAATTTAATTAGCATGCTTACGCTCATATTGTGGTCTGCGCCAATTTTAATCTCCGGAATTTCTTCTTCCACACAGGAATCGTTTAAAAATAAAAATGACAGTTTACTAAATGTCATTCGTTCCACCGCCAATGATACAGACAAGACAATGTTGTATATTGATTTATGTGACCTAAATACTTATAACAACTCGAAAAAAGCGGTTGAATATGCAAAGCAAGCTGTATATACAGCCAATCAAGCCGATTATTATTTAGGAATTGCCAAAGGTTACGAACGAGCAGCCAATGCATATTTTCAGTTGGGAGACCATGAACGTGCCACAGCGTATTATTTAAAAGCGGGCGATGCCAACAAAAAGGCGGGTAACTACCAGCTCGATGCCTCCGTAAACTATAACCTGGGTAACATTCAACATGAGCTAGGCAATTACGACAGCGCTATTTACTATGCCCAAGAGGCCGGGAAAATATTCAAAGCCAATAACGATTCGATGGGTTATGGCGCTTCGTTATATTTGGTATCCAGCGAATATCAGTCCAAAGGAAATTACGAACTGGCAACAGCAAACATTTTACAAGCCCTGGAAATTTTTAGAAACAAAGGCGTAAAAGAATGGGAAGTATATGCGTTAAACATGCTGGTAGGTATCTATAACGTTCAAAAGAAATATAATGAAAGCCTGGCGTTGCTCAACACCTGTTTACGCTATCATCAAAAAAACAATAACGCTAAGTTTACCGCCATTACCTATCGCCTTATCGGCGATATATATCTGGAAATTCCTGATTACGAGAGAGCAAGAGTTAACTTGGATTCTTCGTATCAAATTACGGTTGCAAACGGGTTTGCGCAAGAAGAAATCAAGAGCATGTACTCTTTGGGGCAATTGGCGTTTAGAACAAAAAACTATGAAAAAGCTTTAAAAATTTATCAATCAGGTCTGAAACTGAGTTACAAATGGGACGATGCGCTTTTTAAGTGTTCCAATTATTTCGGGATTGGCGAATGTTTCTCAGAACAGAAAAAGTACCATGCTGCCATTGATAATTTGGAGCAAAGTATTCTTCATGCCCAAAATATTGAAGACAATTATAAACTGAGGGACGCCTACGAAATTATATCGAGAAATTATGAGGCACTAAACAATCCCCAAATGGCGTTGAGCAACTTTAAAAAGTATAAGCAGTTTAGCGACAGTATCCATGCCAAAGAAAACAAACGACAGTTTGCCGAATTGACATCGAAATACGAGACCGAAAAAAAAGAGAAACAAATTACGGTTTTGCAAAAGGAAAATGCGAAAGCGGAATCTAACCAACAGCGTGTTTTGTTTTTCTGGATATTAACCCTGGTAGTCGGTGTGCTGGTAGTAACAATTTTGGTTCAGGCCTACCGAAAAAACAAACAATTACTGCGGGCCGAAAAAGAACTGGACCAGGTCAAGTCGAGGTTTTTTGCCAATATTTCGCATGAGTTCAGGACGCCCTTAACCCTGATTCTGGGGCCGGTGAGCGAAATGCTGAAAAACAAAGCGTCCGAACCCTTCCAACCTTCATTGCATACGGTAAAACAACAGGCCAACCGGTTGCTTTTGTTAATCAACCAGATACTCGACTTATCCAAACTGGATTCGGGTAAGTATTCGCTCCGTATTATTCAAGGTGATTTTGTGGCGATGTTCAAAAGCACGGTACTTTCCTTTCACTCGCTGGCCGAAACCAAAAACATTCATCTGGAGATAGAATGTGAAAAGGAACAATGGATGATCCATTACGATCCCGAAAGCGTGGCCACGATACTCAACAACATTCTGTCCAACGCATTTAAGTTCGAACCCCATAACGGGCATGTAAAAGTGCAGCTGGATTCTTCCGGTTCCGACGCGAATCAATTAAGTATTGCCATTACAAATAGCGGATCCTTTATTCCGGAAAAAGACTGTGCCTTGATCTTTGACCGTTTTTACGGTTCTACCCATACGTTTTCCCAAGGTAAAGGAACAGGAATAGGCCTTGCTCTTACCAAAGAACTTGTAAATATGCACCAGGGCAGTATACAAGTAAAAAGCACCAGGGAAACAGGCACTTGCTTCACACTATTACTGCCAACAAATCTTCCTGTTACCGAGCAAAACATGGCTATAACACCTATACGTCCTAATGGCAAGGAACATAAACCCAATGGTAAAAAACTTACCGTGCCTTCCGAAATTTCCCAAACAAATTCATTGCCCCTAATCCTTGTGATCGAGGACCATCAGGAGGTATCTGAATATATTGTTTCGATTTTGGAAAACAAATATCAGATTATTACAGCCAGTAATGGCAGGGAAGGCGTGGATAAAGCTTTGTTATTCATACCTGATATAATAGTAAGCGATGTGATGATGCCGGAGATGAACGGTATTGAAGTTGTGCAATCCTTAAAAAGCAACGAATTGAGTTCGCACATACCTATGATACTTTTAACCGCCAAAGCGTCGGTAGATGACCGTATTGAAGGGTTGGAAGTAAAAGCAGATGCCTATTTGACAAAACCTTTCAATGCTGATGAACTGAGACTTCTGATTCACAACATGCTGGATCATCGCAATAAGTTAAAGGAGAAATATTCGGATGAATTAGTAATTAACACGGCCAATATTCAGGTTAAATCTCTCGATCAGGTTTTTATGACCAGGATATGTCAAGCTATCGAAGACAATCTCTCCAACGAAAACTTCTCCGTGGAAGAACTGGCCGGCATTATCGGGTTAAGCCGAAGTCAACTGCACCGAAAACTGGAAGCGGTCACCGCTAAATCCACCAGTCGATTCATTCGGGAGTATAAGCTGGAACGAGCCAAAGAACTTATTCTTAAAAATACGGGTACAATTTCAGAGATTGCCTTTATGACCGGCTTTAAGAATATGGGATATTTTAACAAATCATTTAAAAACTATTTCAACACAACCCCCGGTCAACTTAAGGAAAACACTGATATACTATAACTTATACCCCATGCAACATAAGTGTAACATCACGCAACATGTGCGTTACCCTCCTCGATGACAATTATCGTAATTTTGGATAAAACAATCTCAAACTCCATTATTATGAAAAAGTCAGGTTTAAAATCAAACAAAGAATTATGGGGTGCAAATATTATTAAAATAGTATTGCCCTTATTAGTAATCGCCCTAATTGGATTTAGCTGTCAAAAGGATGATGGCCCCAATACCGCTGAAGTTACCAACAACTATATCTTAAACCTCCCGCCTGTAACTTTCCCTTCGGAACAAGCCGAAGAATTGGATAGTTCCGCCACGGACCAAGATCTGGAATATGACTACACCATTGATTATTACACAGTGGCAGCGGGTTACAACGAGCAAATTGTACTAAACCCACAAACGGATGTTATTTATCCGGGAGCACTGATTAAAGGTGAAAGTATACTGGATGGTAGTTATATCCCTATCCCGGTTGAGCGCAAACCCATTACCATTTCAACTTCGCTACAAGGTTCCGGTCAGGTTTCGGTAGTTGTTGACAACCCGGATAAGTTGTCTGAGGTACGTGAGGCTGTCAATGCATTGATGAACCAGGAATACGACGTGCCCCCGGCCAACATCGGTTTTACCGTTGAAAAAGTATATAGCCGCGAACAGTTACGGCTTGCTCTAAAGGCCAGCTATGACAACGGTTTTGGCAACATTAATTCCAGCTTCGACTATTCCAATAAAAAAATCAGGTCGAGATTTGTAGCCAAGTTCATTCAAAACTATTATACCTTAGATATGGACTTGCCACAAGAACCATCTGACCTTACGGACGATACATCCAACAACAACCTTTATGGTTCGCTGATGCCCATGTATATATCCACTGTTACTTTTGGACGAATGGCTTTGTTCACTATTGAATCGGAATTGGAAGAAACTGAGGTACAGGCCTACCTGGAAGGCTCGTATGGTGATGTGGAAGGTGAAACGTCGTCCGATTTTGAAAGCTTAAAAGCCAAATCCACCATGAAAGTGTATGTGTTGGGGGGATCAGGATCCGATGCCGGAGCCACCATAAACGGATTTCAGGACTTTAAGAAATATATCGTTCAGGGAGGAAACTTTTCTAAAGAATCCCCGGGAGCACCGATTTCTTATAAATTGAGATATATTAACGACAACTCGATTGCACGTATCGTATTTGCGGCCTCCTATCCTATCAGGACGGCCATACCGCGCACGGACAACATTAGATATGACATTTCCGTTCGTCTGCGTTCCATGAAACCTAAGTTTAGTGATGGTGCTGCCGGAGAATATAATGAATTATGGGGAAGCATTAAAAGTAAGCTCGGAAGAAATTCATCGTACAAAACTCATTGGAGCCAAAGTGATGGCGGCTCTTATTTGAAACTAAAACAAAACCAAACACATCACTTTTCAGATAATACAACTACGAATCGCACTTACACGAATTTAGTAGGAAGCGATCATATTACACTTAGACTTGATGTGAACGAAAGCGATTTAACCAAAGATATTGACATGGGTGTGGGTACATATAATATCGAATTACCTACAATTGTTAACTCGCCAAATGGAGAATATACTTATACGATATCTAACTATGGTAAAAGTCAACATTATATGGATCTTACATTTGTGTTTAAATTAAAGAAACTATATCGCGTAGAATAATCCGAGACCTGTCATCAGGAATTTGCATAAATCCTTAATGTCAGCAGGCATCAGCTGTATGGAGGGAATCCTGGTTTAACCCGCAATATGCATTAGAAAATCTATTACACATTGAAATTGTTTCAAAACAAGACACACCGCTGCTTCACTTCAACTCACCATAACGATGAAAACCTAGTAAGATTGCACTTTCAATGTTCACGACGAAGTTCTAATGCATAATCCGGGTTTAAAATATTTACCGTAATTCAGAACTGTTTTTAAACCTGCGGTAGAGAGCGTATTTCGAGAATTCGGGGTACGCTCTTAAAAATTGTAGAAAAGTGACGGGGTGAATATATTGTCATACAAGATAGCAGGTCGGATAATTCCCCCTGCTGACAAAACAGTTGACCATCCTCACATGCTCTATTCAAGCATTTTTTTTATTGTTCTTTTTTGATGTTGCATTATCGACCATTCAATGATAGAGTTCTTGCTTGAAGGTAGCGATTTCGCACTTTCGCGGAGGATCGCTTACCATGAAAACAGTTTTCATAATATTTTAGTTTACTATTAGATTGATTCGTTTTTTAAGAGCATAGGTTCCATACATCCGGATTTTGTGCGCAGATGTATTGGGCAAGCCATGGGACGGTGTAATGACAAAACGGACATGTATAAAAATGAATCTTCCCGGTATACTTTTACAAACCGAAGCTTATGGTTGGATTAGTGCCTGACTTCGCTAGTGCGAAGATTGCTAATATTTAGCGGTGTCTTATTCTTTTGTACATTAAATGTAAATTTACTACCCTTATTCAATGCACTTTCGACTTTAAGCTCGCCTCCCAGTTTCTCCGCCAGTTTTTTACATATCATTAAACCCAGTCCGGTACTTGATTCACCGTTTGTTCCACATCTATTCGTATTAATTCCCATATTAAAAAGATTCTTCACCATTTCCTTATTCATGCCGATACCAGAATCGTGAATGACCACCGCTACTTTTCCATTATTGCTGTCTTCGGTTGAAATGCAGATTTCACCACCTTGTGGTGTGAATTTTATGGCGTTATTGATTAAGTTTCTTTGTATGGTTTGAAATATATGTATATCCGCAAAAATATCGATATCACCTGGTACCAGAGTACTAATTTTAATATCCTTGTTGCTGCATTCTTCTTTGAAAAAGTTAACACTTTTAATGGTCATGTCTTTCAGATTAATTGTCTGAGGATTCAAATTCATTTTCCCTTGTTGAATTTTTCCCCACTCCAGCAACGATTCTAAAAGTTCGAATGCATTTACCGATGACTTATTTATTAATCCCGCAAATTCCCGCATTTCTTCTAATGTGAGGTTGCTGGATTTATTGCACATTAATTCGGTAGCACCTAAAATACCGTTGAAAGGAATTCTCAAATCATGCGCCATAATATTAAAGAACAGGTCTTTTGAAGAATTTTGTCTCTGTAGTTCAAAATTTTCATTTATCATCTTTTTCTTTTCCTTTTCGTAGGTATTTTTCAAAAAGCTTGTCATCAAAAAAACAGCAATAATTGCAGCTACATAGCCAAATAGCAGCCCCGATTCTTTTGCTTCAACATTGGGATAAGGTATAATCAGCTCATCATAATACTGGTTCTCCAGAATAATTAACAGGGCAAAGTTTGCTATTGTAACTGTAAGTAAAAGCAATTGGTATTTGGTTTTGGAAATACCAATAAATATAGAAGTGAAAACTATATATAGGGCGGGTATCGAACCCGTTAAACCTTCGTTCAACACCCACAGAACAGATAGAAAGCCAAGGGTGGTAAAAAAGAAGATAAAAGAGTTGAATATTTTCTTAAAACGCGATAAATAATAAAGTACGCCATATGTGACAACTCCAATGACAACTGCAACATTAGGTATTATTGAGAATCCCGGTTTAGTATCCCAGATGAGAGCTAATATCCCCGCTACTGCACCCACTAAACAAGTGGAAATATATATTCTATTCTCCAAATTAAATGATTCTTTATTTCCAATAAGAAATCCAGGCATAATTTAAAGTATTGCAATTAATACACGGTTTGTATCTGAAGCAAAATTTTTCGATGGTTCATTAACAGGTTTCCCAGCATAAAAAGGCCCTTAAAGAACACAAATCCCACCGTTTTTTTAATGGTACTGAATATCTTGTACCATGGTATATGCGCCCAAAACCTCCACAATAATATCATGATGGCGATGATCAAAACGCTGATATACCCACTTTTTTAGCAGGTTATATTCTGTGGCCGATAACCAGCTTGATGACTTTATCAATTCTTTTTTAAACAGTTCGGGATTGTCAATTACACCTTCTAAAACCCTTTTTTGATGTTCCAGCATAGCATTCATGTTAAGCATCCGGTTTTCCATTTCAACAAAAAAATAACAGACCAAATCAATAAAAAATTTGAATTTGAGCTTTCTCCCCCAATGAGTAATTAAACTTTGCGTTCTGTTGCCCGGGTCAACTGCATGGTTCACCCAAAATAAGATTCTTTAAAACAAACCTCAGGCGTGTAGCGGTATCCTTCTTTAATAGGAAGAGTTTTAATTCTGGGGATATTAACCATCAAAACACCATTATCCACCACGGTCTGGATGTTATTGGTATCCATATCGCGCCATATGTTTATTTTTTCTATCAGGATGCTTTTAGGTTCTGTTTCGCCCATGATTGCATAACTACCCGGAAGGTCTTTTATTTCACCCGTTATTTTTAGTATTACTTCGTCCTTGCCCAATTCAACCTCTACACCTATTTTTTTGATATGTGTAACATTATACTTAAACATATAAGCTTTAGGCGACTGTAAAACCGTTTCTTCCAACGGAATCCGACTTGATATTGTTGAACCGGTCAAATGCTTGTCATTTCCTAAGATATCTGAACCTAACCTTTTGTTTTTCATGATTTATTCCTTTCTTAAAATAGTTTATATTTATTGCGTACATTTATATTTAATAAGGCTATATTCACCTCACTCATGCTGTTCTGCATAAGATGGTTTAGCAATTGATTCTTCAATTCTGTTGTTAACGGCCATTCTATACGCCATCGACTTAATGATGGAAAGCGTGGTTGCGAGATGAGACCTATTGTATACACCCTGATTTTCTTTATTGGTTTTTAATAGGTGCTTGTATTTGGCTTCTATAAATCCGATATGCCGAAACCCTCCGCCGGATTCTTTTGATCTGGCCATCAGTTCTTCAAGGGTGATATGACTACCTATAATAATTCCGAGATTATCGATGGGTTGGGTTGCTTTTTTGAGCAATTCTTTGGTCTCTTTTGTTTTTTCTTGTCTGTTTTTAATATAACACCGTACCCAATCTTCCAGAACTGTGGTATATGTGGGATTTCCCATCTGTATTTCTGTCCAGATGTACAGATCGGGGCTGTACAGTACTTTGGCCAGTTTGTTCAATGCAATAATGGATGTAAGAAGATAGGAATTGGGATTTCCAAGATTTTCCAAAACTTCGCTGAACAGGCTGTTTATTACTTCTACATTCTTAGCGTTCATTTTATATTGTTTTTATCTTTAGTATTAGAAATAATATTTATATTGATGAACTTCACGGAGGTGTTTTAAATATATTACAATTCCGGGCATTTGCCTGTAGTTAAATAGCAATGGGTTTTGTAGGTAAAATAACGATTGAAATGTAGCACAATCGACTACAAATGGATTAATACTAAGCCGGTTTTACCCAAGGGTTACACCTCACTCCCATAGGTAATTTCTTGTTGCCTTCTCTTAAGCATTTTATCTATTCGTTTAACCAGATAGTCTAAATGAACTGGGTTTACCAGATAAGCCGCGGCTCCGCGTTTAAAGGCTTCTTCCCAATACAGGGGTGTGTTAATTTCAGAAACCATGATCACAGGGGTACGCTGAAGGTCAGGAATTGATTTGATCTCTTTTAATAGAAACAGACCTGTCGTGTTTTTTAACTTAAGGTTCATCAGTATGACATCGGGTTGTTCCGTACAGGCACTTTCAATAGAATGTTCACTACCGGATGAAACAAGGGTGTAATTCTTGTTTTCTAACATGTGTTGAAGCATCACTAAAGTTTCATCATCGTCTTCAACAATCAGAATTTTGGCTTGTAATTCTTCGTAGATATTTTTCATATATTTAATAAAATTTAGGGTGTTTTATTGGGGCATGAAACCGTTTATCCATGTACTTACGAACCGGATTGTGCGATACAGTCATGTCCCAAACAAAGCACCTCTTCATAAATTTCGGGGTGCCGGTTCCGGAAGTTATCACAAACCCATTTGATCAATATAGTCCGTTCGTTCACATTTAACCATAACATGGATTTCATAAGTTCTTTTCTGAACAGTTCTTTGAAATCAACTACTCCGTTCAAAACATTTTTCTGATGCTCTAACATAAACCTGGATTGATTATTAATATACTTTTTCAAACTCGATAGCAAGTATATTTATAATCATGGAAATACCGTGTAGTGAAATAACCTCGGCTGTTGTAGTTAAAACTACGATAAGAATGTAGCGTAAATGACTATAGGTTGTTTTTTACGACATAACGGATAAGCTGGGAAGTGGAATCGAAATTCATTTTTTTGAAGATACGGGATTTGTAGGTGTTGACCGTACTGATGCCTAATGCTAAATTTGCTGCTATCTCTTTGGTTGATTTACCGGAACCTATCTGGCATAATATCTGGAATTCACGGTCCGACAGTTTTTCATGAAGTTTTTCCGATGAACCTGTGTTTAAATCCCATGCAAGTTTTTCCGCTAACTGTTCACTGATATATCGTCCGGTGCTTATCGACTTTCGAATGGCCTTAATTAATTCTTCGGGTGCCCGGTCTTTGGTAATGTATCCCGAGGCGCCGGCCTTAATAGCCCTGACAGCAAATTCTTCTTCCGGGTTAACACTCAGCATAAGGACGTGCATGTCGGGCTTTATTGTTTTTATATCTTTTAGCACATCCAGCCCGTTTCGGTCGGGTAAGTTAATATCCAGTATGATCAGGTCACATTCATTTTTAAGGATAAAACCACATGCTTCGGCTCCTTTTTGTACTTCGCCAACAACCCAAATGTCCTTCTCGGTTTTAAGTGTCTTTTTTAATCCTTCCCGGATAAGAAAGTGATCATCCACTATCAGTAATTTAATCACGAATAGGTCGGTTTATTGTTTAGTATTGAATAGATGTGTTATACTAGTATTTGTGTTACGGGTATCTATTTCAAATATACAATAATTTTTGAAGTATACTTGTTTTATTCGAATACAAACAAACCACACGAGGAACTGATGCCATTGGCTGTGGTGTGCCAGCCCTGGAAGTCAATCCCCCTGCATAGTTACAGTCGTCAGAAAGATCCAAGACCGCCCCCTTTTCCAAGGGGGAAGGATTCGTTCACCCCTTAGCTCTAGGCCATGGGCGGAAGGCGGGCAAATCGGCACCAGCGATGCAATGATTACACGGTGTTTCTTTTTTCGTTTCTCAATGCGGTTTTCCCGGCAATGGTATCTTAATCCATATATTGGTCCCCTGTCCTGCTTCGCTTTTTATTTTCAGTTCCCCATTCAGCAGAAGTACCCTCTCTTCCATACCCAGCAACCCAAACGATTGTTTTTGTTCCCGTACATTTAAGTCAAAACCAGCCCCATTATCGCTTATTGTAAGCGTGAGATATTTTTTACTTTTTTTAATCACCATATTTACCCTGGAAGCTTTGGCATGTTTGGCAACATTGGTCAGCACTTCCTGAACTATCCGGAACAGTGCGATATTGGAGTCTTTATCAAAATCAATACGATCAATATTCGAGCTAAAATCTGTCCGAACCCTGTTCCTTCGCCCGAATTCATCCAGATGCCGTTGTATGGCCGGTATAACGCCGAAGACATCAAGCACCTGCGGGCGGAGCTCGGTAATCATTTTTTTTACGTCGTTGATGGCTGTAGTCAATACATTCTTCGATTCTTTCAGTTCGGTTAATATTCCCTGCCGATCCACCGGTTTGTTTTTATCTTTTATTTCCCGTTCTATGGTTGACAAATTCATATTGAGGGCCGCCAATACCTGGCCAAATTCATCATGTATTTCCCTGGCGATAGCCGTTCTTTCCTCTTCGCGTACCGATTGTAGATGCCGGGTATGGGATTGTAACTGCTTCGTCTTTCTTAATAAATTTTCTTCCGTTTTTTTAAGTTCGGTAATATCCTGAAATGCGCCCAGTAGCTTTACCACCTTTCCATCTTTAATCTGGGGTTTACAGATGGACCTAATCCACAAAGGATTTCCCCGGGCAGTAATAAACCGAAGTTCCATGTTGAAGGGTTTACCATTTTTTAAAGCGTCTTGAATGGCTTTTGATAGTCGTTTACGTTCTTCGGGATGATAAAAGTTAATGGATTCCTGTAAAGAGTGTTTGCAATCCGGCGGCACCTCATGGATGTGATACGTCTCTTCTGTCCACCTTACCTCCAGCGTTTCGGCGATTAATTCCCATCCGCCTACGCGGGCTACCTGCCCTGTTGCCCTAAGGAGTGCGTTGCTCCATTGTAACGCATCCTCGGCAATTTTACGCTTGGTAACATCCTGCATGGTAAACATAGTGCTATTTTTCCCTTCGTAGGTAATGGCTGTTGTGTATACCTTAAGCGTAATGACGTTGCCGGATGGTAATTCTGACTCACATTCAAAGCTGATAGTATCACCATTGGACAACTGGTTAAATATATCATTAAGATTTTTTTTGCAGGATAAATTAAGCATAGAATACTTTTTCCCGATTACTTCTTCACGGGAAAGGCCCATAATGGTGGTATCATGATTATAATCGAGGATAGTTCCATCCATTCCAACAATCATTATGCCAGTAGGGGATTTTTTATACAGGCGAATGAATTTCTCATTGCTTTCCCTTAGCTCCTCCTCCGCTTTTACCCGGTCTGAAATATCCTGTATAATCGTAAGCATATGTCTTTTCCCGTATAAATGAATTGGAACAACTTTTACTTCTACAGAAAACTCAGTTCCGTCTTTTCTTACGTTTGTACCGTATACATGGGTGGATTTACCTTCTTGAATTTTTCCTGTAATTTGGGTTAATTTCTCCAATAAATTTTTACCAATATATTGATGAATATCTAAGGACAAAAATTCATCCCTGGAATAACCGTGCATGTGGTAGGAAGCAGGATTGGCATCTATCATTCGATGGGAAAGGTCGCGAATATGAAATCCAATGGGGGCGTTATCAAAAATGGTCCTGTACCTTTCTTCACTTTCCTTGAGCGACTTCTCAGTTTCCTTTAATTTTGTGATGTTCAACATTGAGGTTAAAAGCGCATCTTCACCTCCGTAAATGATTTTTTTCACCGACATGTGGGCCCAGTATAGCTTTCCGCTCTTAGCTTTTATCCGGCATTCAAAATCATCTGCCTTCCCCTGTTGTTCTATGATTTCCAGTAATTTCTTGCGGTCATTATAATCCACATATACCTTATCTGTGGTAACAGTTTGCAGTTCCTCGTGTGAATATCCCGATATTTCAGACATTTTATCGTTGACTTTAAGCACCTTGCCGGAGAAGGATGTGATGCTAACAGCGATGGTTGAATTGTTAAATAACGACCGGTATCTATCCTCGCTTTCCCTAAGGGCTTTTTCCATCCGTTTCCGTTCGGTAATATCAACTATACTTACCATGACTTCAGGTTCTTCTTTTAAACTAAGCAAGGCCGTTGAGATCAGGAATGTCGCTTCTTTTTCTTCACCATTTATTAACAACGGTAACGAAGCTTCTTTCATTTCATGGGTTATCCCTTTTTCAAAGGTATCCATTACCCTATTGCGAATAGGGCATTGAACACAGGAAGGTCCAACCCCACACCCTTTAGGATGGTCAAGATGATGTATACACCGGATGGCTTCGCCGCCGCGTAATCCAATCAGGTCATGCGAAGATGCCCCAATATACTTTTCTCCATACTTGTTAATTTTTTTTATCCTTCTATCTTTATCAATTAGCATTAGCAGAACTGGGGCATTTTTATAAATAGCGTCCAGCTCCTCTTTGTTCTTTATATTGATGGCTTCGCTTTGCTTTCGTAAGGTAATGTCTATGAGCATCATCCGCCACCGATGCAATTTTCCTGAATCATCACAATCAGCCTCTATTTCTGCCAATACCCACGCTGGCGGGTTGTCATTGATTTGAAGAGGCAGCTCGATACGCTGCTTCTCCCCGGTTTTGATGGATTCTTTAAGGGTTTCGTGATAGGCACCTTCCCAGCCCGGTACTATAAAATGGCTGAACCCTGAATGCAACAGGTACCGGCGTTCCGTTTGTAATAACGTGACCGTCATCAGGTTTGCACGGGTAATAATACCTTTTGCATTGATGGTTATATAACCGCAGGAGGCAAACTCGTACAGGTTCTCGTACTCCAGTTGAAGGTCGGATATTTCCTGCCGCGACTGCCGGAGTTCTTCGTTCTGGAGTTCAAGTTCGATCTGCTGTACCTTTAATTCATGGATCAGTTCGAGCATGTCGGCGGAATCCGCATTTGTGCCAACGGGCTGATGCTTAATTAACTCTTCTGCCCGTTGGCGGAGTGTTTCAAATTTGTCGGATTTATTGTTGTCGTGTTGCATACCTTTCTGTTCACCGGTTAATAGATACCGCAAGCAAGTTGGAAACTTGTGGCCAGGGCTTTATTGTTTATTCATGAGCATGTATTGTCACGAATATACTAAATTATTAGGAGGAGGGAGAAATAGGGAATGGTCATCTGCAATTTTCCATTTATTCAATCCGTAACCGCTACGCGGTATGGTTTCAAAACGTAACATTGTTCTACAATGCCGTAACCGCCACGCGGTATGGTTCTAACACATGAACGTTTTTTTTTACAAATCCGTAAACCTACAATGCCATAACCGCTACGCGGTATCGTTTCAAAACGTAACATTTTTCTACAATGCCGTAACCGCCACGCGGTATGGTTTTAACACATGAACGTTTTTTTTACAAATCCGTAACCCTACAATGCCGTAACCGCCACGCGGTATGGTTTTAACATATGAACACCTTGGGTTTTCCGGCATTGTAGGTTACGGTGTGTTCATTCAAAATATTTAAATAGATAATGTTCATCAAACTCTACCTCAAATTTTTTTAGAAAAGACGAATACTCCTTCTTAAACGACTGTTTTTGATGATGGTCCTCCTGATTTTTTACGTAATTGTAAATGTCATCTAATTGTGATCGACCATAAGAAAATGCACCAAAACCTTCCTGCCATTGAAACCTTCCATTAAATACCTTCAAATCATTTATAAAAATCGATGAAAGCCTTTTGACTTCTTTAACGGTGTCCGAAACAGATACTTTTGGATTCAATCCGACCAAAAGATGCACATGATCTTTCATGCCATTAATTATTATTGACTTATGGTTCAAAGTTCGAATAATACCGCCCATGTATTCAAAAACACGAGGCCGAATCTTATCAACTAAAAGTGCTTCTCTGTGAAAGGGAGAAAAAACCAACTGAATATAAATTTGCGTGAAAGTTCCTGGTTTCATAATTATGTCAGATTAAATTCATCATAATTTACATACAATTTTCCATTTAATCAATCCGTAACCGCTACGCGGTATGGTTTCAAAACGTAACATTTTTCTACAATGCCGTAACCGCCACGCGGTATGGTTTCAAAACATGAACATTTTTTTTACAAATCCGTAACCCTACAATGCCGTAACCGCCACGCGGTATCGTTTTAAAACGTAACATTTTTCTACAATGCCATAACCGCCACGCGGTATGGTTTCAAAACATGAACATTTTTTTTACAAATCCGTAACCCTACAATGCCGTAACCGCCACGCGGTATCGTTTTAAAACGTAACATTTTTCTACAATGCCATAACCGCCACGCGGTATGGTTTCAAAACGTAACATTGTTCTACAATGCCGTAACCGCTACGCGGTATGGTTTCAAAACGTAACATTGTTCTATAATGCCATAACCGCCACGCGGTATGGTTTCAAAACATGAACATTTTTTTACAAATCCGTAACCCTACAATGCCGTAACCGCCACGCGGTATGGTTTCAAAACGTAACATTGTTCTACAATGCCATAACCGCCACGCGGTATGGTTTTAACACATGAACGTTTTTTTACAAATCCGTAACCCTACAATGCCATAACCGCTACGCGGTATCGTTTCAAAACGTAACATTGTTCTACAATGCCGTAACCTACAATGCCATAACCGCTACGCGGTATGGTTTTAACATATGAACACCTTGGGTTTTCCGGCATTGTAGGTTACGGTGTGTTCAGGATTATTGGTTTTGTTCCGGTTTTTTTATGATCGTTATTCTTGCCGTATAAATCGCAATAGGATTCGATAAGGGAAATCAGGTTCCACATTTATTGTACTGGCCTCAAGGATGTAATGTTGTTTTTCTTTTTGATTGGCGAACACGAAATCTCCGATTGAAAATCCCTCTGCTTTCTTGAGTGCATTATCCAGTTTTGATTTCAATTCAGAATCACCTGTTTTGATACCCAAGGCGGAAAAAATATTCGTTCCGGTAACGGTTTTTTGAATCACTTCAATTGCGGACGACATGGCGGTATTGGCAATAACCATATTGCCATCTTTATCAAGAACGGCCATGGGCTCATTGTTCATATCGAAAATTAAACGCGTTAAATCCATCGCATGGGTAATAATCACTTCCTGGGCTTTTTTCTGAAGATCGATGGATGAAAAAGTTAAAACCAGGCCATCAATCCGGTCATCAATAGTGCGAAAGGGCAATATGCGCATTTTATACCATTCCCCATTATTGGTTTGTACCTCAACATCTTTAGGGATTAAGCTTTTTAAAACATCCTCGCAGTCTGTTATTAGTTTATCGTAAACCAGGTTGCTTACAACATGATTTAAAGGCCGCCCATTATCTGTCGGGATTAGGTTGATAATGGATCTGGCCTCCGAAGTAAATCGCCGCAGGTTCAATTGGTTGTCTACAAAAATGGTAGCAATTTTAGTACTGTTTAACAGGTTGTGCATATCATCGTGCGCTGCCGATAGTTCCTCTAATTTGCCTTGAAGTTCGCTGTTGACCGTCTGCAATTCTTCATTTAAGGATTGAAGCTCTTCCTTGGACGATTCCAGTTCCTCATTGGTGGATTGCAGTTCCTCATTGGTCGACTGCAGCTCTTCGTTGGTGGATTTTAATTCTTCGTTGGAAGACTCTAACTCTTCAATGGTGGCTTGGTGGTTTTCACGGGTATTTAGCAGTTCTGCCTCTAGTTCCGCGATCCTTGATGAATCTTTTGAAGAAAATTCCTTTGAATCTTTTTTTGAATCAACAGGAGTTGACTTGATTTCGATATCATTTAAAACCACCAGGAAATATCCGGTTAATTCATTGGGTGCCTTCATCGGACATATATGCAAATCAATGATCTGCACGCCGCCGTCGGTTTTAACCGGAATCCGTTTTCTGGTTTCCTGTTTCCCCGAGGTTTTAGAAGCGCGCAGGGCGGTGAAAAGCTCAATTTTCAACCCTTCCCTTGCTAAATTCAGGATATTATGAGTAGGTGGCCCGCCGGGTGTTTCAAGATATTTACCTGTCCGACCCTGAACATGTATTATTTCACCTTTATCATCAATAAGAATTGCGGTGGGGGAAAATTGGTCCAAAAGAAGTTTTTTGGTCAACTGGCTATAGTTTATGTTGGGTTTCACCCGGGTCGAAGAGACTTTCCTTTGAATAGCCCCATCTGAAATGCCTCCACTCGGAAAATCTATAATCTGACGTTGTGCGCTTGATATTTCCTTTCTTTTGAATATCTTCCATTTTTTATCCATTACCTTAAATAGATAACCAAACCCCCCAATAGTTTCTGACGACCCCAGCATCAAAATCCCATTTGGATTAAGCGTGTGGTGGAATAAAGGCATCAGCTTTTTTTGCGTCTCGGTGTTCAGGTAGATAAGCAGGTTACGGCAGCAAAGCATATTCAAGTGTGAGAATGGCGGATCCTTGATGATATTCTGGACCGAGAAAATAGTGCACTCTCTGATCACCTTACCGATGCGATAATATTCCCCTTCCTTAATAAAATATTGGTCCAGGCGTTCCTTACTCATTTCCGTGGCGATGCTTAGCGGGTATGTGCCTTCCCTGGCTTTTTTGATGGCAAATTCATCGATATCGGTACCAAACAATTGCAATTCTATATTTTTGGGGATATTCTCCAGGAATTCGTGCAAAATAATGGCCAGCGAATAGACTTCTTCGCCGGTGGAGCATCCGGGAATCCATACCCTGAAAGTTGCATCATTTCCAATCCCGCCAATAATATCGGGCAATACTTTGTCCTTAAGGGCATCATAACTCCCGGCATCACGGAAAAAGCTGGTTACCCCAATTAACAGTTCACGGAACAGGGCATCTATTTCGGTTGAATTCTCGCGCAGGAAGCGAACATAGTTTTCGTGCGACCTTATTTGGTTTAAGCTCATACGCCGGTTAATGCGCCTGATTAAAGTGTTTTGTTTGTAGGTTGAAAAATCCATTCCAACCCGGGTCCGTAAAATAGAGAAGATCTTGTCCAGCCATTTTTGATGGACCTTATCCATTGGTTCTATTGATCCAGTGCTTTCTTGAGGTTTTGAAAAATATTCGACGAGTTTGCCCGGCATTTCTTCAGGCTTCAGCACCATGTCGGTTATACCGGTGTCGAAGGCACTCACGGGCATCCCATCGTGTTCGGCCGATTCCCTGTTCTGCACCAATACCAGTCCTTCATTGGCTTTTATTTCTTTCAGTCCGAGTGTTCCGTCTGTGCCTGTGCCCGATAAAACAACGGCAGCCGAATAACACCCCTTGTCCAGGGCAAGGGATTTGAAAAAATGGTCAATAGGGTGAATAATATGTTTACTCACGATATCGAGCAAGTGAATCTTATTGTTAAATAATGAGATATCCTTGCCGGGTGAGATCACATAAATATGGTTTGGTTCAACTAATAGCCCGTCCCGGGCTTCTTGTACCGGAACCGGGGTTACATATTGCAACAGACCGGACAGCATGCTGGGTTTCGTCGGGGACATGTGCACCACAACGATATATGCCATACCGCTTTTTTCGGAAACATTGGAGAAAAAGGATTTTAAAGCGTTAAGCCCACCTGCCGATGCCCCTAACCCAACTACGGGAAAGGGTTTCTCGTCTACGGTTTTTGATTTGGAGCCAGCTTTTTTATTTGCCTGCCCTTTTTGCTGTTGATTTGTTGTTTTCTTAGTCATGTTAATCACCTTAGTTCCAGGTGGTCTATACAAACGATACACCACTGTTTATAACTGTTCAATATGCATACTTTGCGATGCAGGTACACTTCCTGCTCCATTAAGCATGTATGAATGGAACGAGCATTAACAAATTTAAGAAAAAAGTGACGGGGTGAATATTTTCAATGCCTAAATAGTTCACCCCGTCCTTAAAATATCCTTACTTCAACACCTATTACAGAAAATACAAAACGGAGTAATACGCTCCCACTCCAATAAACACAACAGAAACCACTCTGCGGAACCAGACTTCGAAGTTTTTCATTCCGTTATAGAGTCTGCCCACCGAACCCACGCTAAAGGCCAATATCCAGGCAAATAGGATCACGGGGATACCGGTGGCCAGAGCAAACACCACCGGCAAATAGAGGCCGCTTACACTGCTTATGGTCATAGGAATGAGCATCCCAAAAAACAGCACTCCGCTGTATGGGCAAAAAGCCAATGCAAAAACGATTCCCAACAGTAAGACACTCCAAAAACCGTTATTGGAATTCTCTTCCATTTTATTGGTTAAGCCTGTGATACCCGGGATTTTTATTTTGATAAGCCCCAACATAAACAACCCGATGATAATTAATAACGGTCCCAGAATTTTTTCGCCCCATTCCTGCAGCAAGCCTGTTAGGTTAAATTGTCCGGCACCCAGAAAAAACAATAGTCCCAGCAAGGTATATGTGATTCCGCGACCCAGCGTATAAATCACCCCGTTAAAGAATACTCTTCTTTTATCCTCGATGTCTTTGCCGATAAAACCAATAGCCGTAATATTTGTAGCCATAGGACAAGGGCTAATGGCTGTCATTAACCCGAGTATAAAAGCGGATACCATCGGAATTTGGGCGTTCTCTAGTATGTTGTTTAATATCTCCATTTAAATGTCTTTGTAATATTATACATAACATACTCCTTTACGCCTTGTCTTTGACGCTTTCTTGTCAAAAACATTACCGTAATCGAGTATTATGTTGGTATCAATTCAGCAATCTTTCTATGGTAGAAACCAATTTGGCTTGCAATTTTTCAGGGTTTGTACGGGCATTCATAAATGCCTCGTTGGTAAGATTTACCACCTCATCCCCTTTAACCAAAATCAAGGTTTGTCCATTCACTTTGTATTTGGCCAGTAAAGGGTTATCTTTTTCCTCTTCCCTGTTGATGGACGCAAAAGAAACTTTACCTTCGTATTTTGCCTTCAGTGTTTCGGCAGTTACTTTTTCCACCGCTTGGCAAGTGGCACAGCGACGTGTGGCATGAAAATAGTAGGCCTGAACATCAGCTTTTGCAACCTGTGTGGAAGATGAACAACAGCTTTTAGTCTGAGTATTTTCAGCGCTGCAACAAGATGCCTGGTCAGCTTTTGCTGTTTGCTCACAACATGATTTAGTCTCTGTTTGTGCAGTTTGCTTTGCAGAACTTGAAGTACAGCTTTGAATACCGAAAGTTAAAACTGCCATCGATAATAGTTGTAATAAATTTTTTGTTGTCATCATTTTGTTAAAGTATTATTAAATTATAAACTAAGGCTGTCCAAAATATTTTTAAAAGAAACCTTTTTATTTTATCAGTTTATCAGATCCTTGTTTTCGAACTATTCCAATTCTATTGCAAAAGTTCTTTCAGCTTATCAACCTTTGGAACACTGCCTTTTAAAACAACCTTACCATCCACCACTAAAGCAGGGGTGGTCATCACGCCAAACTCCATGATTTTAACGATGTCCTCCACTTTCGTCACGGTTGCATCAATCCCTAATTGTTCAACGGCTTCTCTTGTTACCTTTTCCAGACTTTTACACTTTGCACATCCTGTGCCCAATACTTGAATATCCATAATTACTGTTTATTTGTTGAGTTATTTATTTGTTGAGTTGTTGAGTTGTTGAGTTGTTGAGTTGTTGAGTTAGTTCATTTTAATTTTATTATTCGTAAAACAACGAACATGTGTTTCAAATTTTTTTTAAATCCTTAAAAATTCCTTGAATAATAGCTGTGCTTCCGCCCAGTTTTCCTTGTTGATACAATATTTAATTCTGGGCGTTTCTATCTCCCCCTGTATCAAACCTGCATCCTTCAGCTCTTTTAGATGCTGCGAAAGAGTTGACTTGGCAATAGTCAATTCCTCGCTTAAATCGCCACTGTAACAACAAGCCTGTTTCGATAACAATTCCAGCACGTACACCCTTACCGGATGTCCCAGTGCTTTGGCATATCTGGCAATTTTCTGCTGTTTTACCGTTTCTATCTCTAATTTAAAACTCATTTCTTAATTTACGTTCGTATTTTAACGAACAAAATTAAGTACATTTTATTAATGTGCAAGAATTAAATGAAAAAAAAACAGAATTTGATTTTTTTTACTACGAGTTAGGGGCTACGTATAAATCAGTTTTTTTTGCAAGCGTATTGAATTATGGCTGCGCAGATTGCACCTACTAATTTGTATACGACACCGCCGTAACCAACAACATACCGGAGCGCATCGCCATTCAATAAAATTAGCTTATTATCACATGTTTTAGTATCTTATAAAAGTGCGGAAAATGACAGCTCGATTAAGGAATACATCATGGCAGAGAAAAAGCTAAAAAAGGAACTGGGTCTGTTAGATTTGATCTGCATCTCCTCCGGGGTTATGATCAGTTCGGGACTCTTTGTGCTGCCTGCACTCGCCTATGCCAAGACAGGGGCTTCCATAATATTATCATACGCCATTGGCAGTTTAATTTTAATTCCAACCATATTGTCTAAATCAGAACTTGTTTCGGCCATGCCCAAAACAGGTGGCATATTCTTTTTTGTAGATAGAAGCATGGGTCCGGCAGTGGGTACCCTGGCCGGAATTATTGCCTGGTTATCATTGGCCTTCAAATCGGCTTTTTCACTAATTGCCATTGGCATATTTGTAATTCTGTTTAAACCCGATATCAGCTTAACAGAAATTAAGACCATCGGTGTGGCCTGTTGCTTATTTTTTATGGTCATTAATCTGAATGGCGTTAAAATGGCCGGTAAATTTCAGCGAATTATTGTTTTATTCTTGATTGGGCTACTTATTGCGTATGTCACCATAGGAGCCTTTTCAGTTGATCTTACCCGGTTTATACCTTTTACACCCATGGGTATTGTTCCTGTTTTCACAACGGCAGGCTTTATCGTTATATCCTTTTCGGGCACATCAAAAATTGCAGCCATTGCCGGTGAGGTGAAGAATCCCAGTAAAAACATCCCGCTAGGTATGTTTTATTCCTGGGCTATTGTTTCTGCTCTTTATATATTGGTTGTTTTTGTGACCGTCGGCATACTCGATCCGGATGAACTAAAAACTTCCCTTATGCCCATATCTCTGGGCGGAGACTATATAATGGGTACACTGGGACTGGTAATTATGAGTATCGCAGCTATTTTGGCATTTGTTTCCACAGGTAATGCAGGTTTAATGTCAGCTTCCCGAAACCCTTTGGCAATGGGAAAGGACAACCTTTTGCCTAAAACATTCAGTATAATTTCTAAAAATGGCGCCCCTTGGGTCTCTATTGTAGTTACCACAATATTTATGATTACGGTCATCCTGTTTTTGGACCTGGACAGTTTTGTAAAAACAGCTTCAGCTTTAGAGCTCTTTTTGTTTATCCTATCCAATATGGCCGTTATTTTTATGCGCGAAGGCAACATTAGTCATTACCGTCCAAAGTATATCGCCCCTTTGTATCCATGGATACAGATATTCGGGATTATATGTTATAGCCTGTTATTTATTAAGATGGGAACAACGCCTATCTTATTTGTGAGTATCCTTGTTGCTTTGTCCCTTATTTGGTACTTTTTTTTCACCCGAGGAAAAATTAAACGCGAATATGCGATATTACACATCGTTGAACGCTTAACCGGTATTCAACAAACCGACCGGTATTTGGACGAAGAATTACGCAAGATACTTATTGAGAGAGACGACATTACACATAACCGGTTTATCCGGATGATAAGGGACTGCCCTTTGATAGATATCGAAAAATCAACCTCATTAAAGAAAGTAACCGAGACCGTTGCCGAATTGCTATCGGAAAAACTGAAAATTAGTCCGGTAAAATTACTGGCACAGTTAAAAAAACACGAAAAAGTACCCGAAACTATTATCCGCTCAGGTATTGCCTGCGTTACATTGAATATTAAAGGAAGGAACAATATACTGATATTATTGGTAAGAGACAGGGAAGGAATCACGTTTCAAAAATCCGACGCTCCCATACATACGGGTTTTGTTATTGTCAAAACCAAAGATGAATGGCATTATCATTTGCACGTAGTTTCGTGGATTGTTGAAATAGCCACCAGTAAAAATTTTGAACGGAATTGGTTAAATGCTAAATCCGACGATGAGTTGAGAAAGGTTTTAATCAATGCTTTGAAAAACCCGGCATCCAAATGATGGTATTATTTCTTTCATTACAACATTATTATACATCTAACATATAAAAAATACTTGAATCGTAATTAAAAATAACTTATCTTTAGTTTTGATGTATGATAACGGTTTAATTTCATCTCCATGACTTTCGTAAAAAAGCCTTTCAAATCCAATAATTCTTCGATTTATTTATCGTGGCTATTGCTATTTTTGGGGTTCGCTTTTCTTATAAATACACACCTGCCGGCGCAAAATATAACCAATGACACGAAAGAAGACTCTATCCGTTACATTCAACATGCAACGTTGGCTCAATCTTATTTAAACCGGCATCAATACGACAGCACTTTTAAACATGGCCAATTGGCATTGGAATTATCGGAAAATATATGGCCTGCTGAAAAGGTTCATCTTTATGGTATCTTGGGGCAAGCCCATTATTTCACGGGCGATCATCAAAAAGCCATCGACGGGCATCTCAAGGCGCTCAAACTATGCGATGATTTTAGTTTAGATAGCCTAAAACCAAAGATCTTTATCGACTTAAGTAATGTACATATCCGTTTGGGCAATTGGGGCACAGTGCAGAAATATCTTCATCAAGCCATCCACCAATCAAAAGAGTTTGGTCAAACGGAGTTTTTTACAAAAGCCTCTTCAAACCTGGGAATGGTTTATGGAATGCAAAACAAAACAGACAGTGCCCTCATTATGTTTGAAAGCGCTTTGGATGCCTATGGAAGAGATTCATCCATATTGTCAGTCTCAAAAATATATAATAACCTTGGCGTGGTATATGAGAGAAAGCTGGACAACACCAATGCCTATATCCATTATAAAAAAGCATTGGAGATTGCTCAAGCTGTCAACGACAAAGCATCTGTGGCCATAGGCTATCAAAATGTCGGTCATGCCTTATCAAAACTGGAAAGGTACCATGATGCCATGGAATATTTTCAAAAAGGTCTACAACTATCCAGGGAGTTAAATTACCGCGATATAGAAAGAGATGGATTATACAACTTATCTGTACTCTATGAGAACATGGGCAACTATAAAAAAGCGTTGGAAGTACGAACCCAATTTATCAACCTACACGATAGTTTGGTGAACGATAAAAATTTAAAAGCCGTCTCAGAACTGGAAATCAAATACCGTTCGGAGAAAAAAGGAAACGAGATACTGGCCCTCAAAAACGCCAACCTCGAACACGAAGCCAAAATTCAAGCACAAAAGAAATTAATTCGTATTGTAATGGGAATTGTTTTGTTGTTGGTTGTACTTTCCATTTTCGTTTTTGTTATCTACAGACAACATCAACAGAATAAACTGCAACAAGATGCCATACGCTTAATTACCGAAACGCAGGAGGAGGAACGACAACGCATCGCATCCGATCTTCATGATAGTGTGGGGAGCTTAATCGCATCCTTAAAAATTAACCTGACCAATACAACGGCAATAACCGAAGAACGTGATTTACATCTTTTGGATGAACTAAGCCGGGAAGTAAGAAGCATAGCACATAACATTATGCCTGGTACGCTTAAAAAGATGGGACTGGTTGCCGCCATCAAAAGCGAGCTAAAAAGAGTGGAAGAAGTGTATTCGCACCATACTATATTTACCGAGTTTGGGTATGAAAACAGACAAAACTTAATGCGCGAGATACAGATATTCAGAATTTTTCAGGAGGTGCTGCAAAACGCAATTAAACATGCCAATGCGCAAAACATCAATATTCAGCTGACCAACAATAAAAAGAACATCAATCTGATAGTGGAAGATGACGGAATAGGTTTTGATTCGAAAAATGTGGAATTAAAAAATGGACTAAGTAGCATTTCGTACCGGATAAAAATATTAAACGGCAAATTTAATATCGATTCCTTTCTGGGAAGAGGTACATTGGTGAACATCTCAATTCCAATTCAGGGGTAGATTGCACAAGATGGATGAGGGATAGATCAAAGATTGATTCAGCTTTATGGCGTTCATACATGTGTGACAACTAACATAAAACATGAAAAACAAGACTGTAATATTCGCCGACGACCACCATATACTTTTGGAAGGATTGGTATCCATGGCCGAATCCAGTGGCATGGAAGTGCTGGGAACTGCGCCCAACGGCGAGGAGGTATTAAAACTGATCCATAGTAAAGGGGCACCTGATTATCTGGTTCTGGACATTGAAATGCCGGGTGGAAAAGATGGCATCACGACTGCGGCGATATTGAAAAAAAAATATCCCCATTTAAAAATTGTGATATTATCGATGCACAAAGAAAAAGAGTTTATCAGAAAAACTTTACAAACAGGTGTCAATGCCTATGTATTAAAAGATTCGGGCAGTCACGAAATTTTACAGGCCTTTGAAGCACTGGAGGCAGGTAAATCATATATAGATGCAAAGATGTCGGCCAGTCTTTTACAGGAAGATAATGACGCTGCTCACCCTCTCCTATCACCAAGAGAAATTGAAATTATTAGGCTGATCGCTGAACAGCAAACCACCTCCCAAATAGCAACCCAACTGCACCTGAGCAAGCACACCGTTGAAACTCACCGTAAAAATATCCTTTTTAAACTGGAACTGAAAAACAGTGCCGGTTTGGTAAAATATGCCATCAAAAACGGGATTATATAACCTATGGCCGAAAGCGGGCCACTATGCAAGTCGCCCAGAGAGATTCATGGCCCTTATGCGGAAGGTGAAGTTATCGTGTTAGAAATGTCGTATCCCGGACAAGCGATTGATTTGCATTACATACGATAGGTCAGGATAGTCGTCTTTGCCATTGATCTATTTACAACTGTTTGTTGCCAATGCTTCCACAACCTCATTGCAAATTCCCAATTTACCGTCGATTAACGTAGTGGTCGTTATGGTTCCTTTCAAACACAGTTTATTATCGGGTAACCTACATATATTTTGGTAGAACATAATCCTTACCCCTTTTTGCTCACATTTTAATTTGACCACAAACCTGTCGTTACTTTTCAACGGATATTTATATTGAAGATCGGCCCTGGCCACCACTGCCTTGATTCCACGGTCGTTCAAATCCGTAAAATTTAAACCTACAGTCTCCAGGAACTCATGTCGCGTATGTTCAAGATAGTTCTGATAAACCGAATTGTTTACTATCCCCTGCAGGTCACACTCATAATCCCTTACCTTGAATTCCAGTTCGAAGTCGTATTTATCCATGGCGATATTTTAGGCCAAGACAGCCAGTTTTTCTTTAATCAAATCAACAAAATCATCAATATCCTCCTCCTGCGTGTCAAAAGAGGTCATCCACCTGACCTCCGACCTTTCGGCATCCCACACGTAAAAGAAAAACTCTTGCTGTAACGGTTCAATTATTTCATCAGGCACAATGGCAAAAACACCGTTACTTTGAACTTTTTGGGTAATCTTTATTTGCGGAATATCTCGGAGTTTACTGGCTAATTTCGAGGCCATTTTATTGGCATGACTTGCATTTTTATACCACAAATCATTTTCGAGTAACGCTTCAAACTGCGCCGCAGTATATCGCATTTTTGAATGAAGCTGTGCGGTTTGTTTGCGAATATACTTAACGGCTCCTGTGTTTTGATTAAAAAACAGCACCGCTTCACCAAACATCAATCCGTTTTTGGTTCCACCAAAGGACAAAACGTCCACCCCGGCATCCACCGTCATTTCCTTAAACGTACATCCTAAAGAAGCCGCTGCATTCGAAATTCTGGCTCCATCCATATGCAGATACATATTGTTTTGGTGAACATAACCGGAAATTTCCTTTATCTCTTCAATAGTATATAGGGTGCCCAGCTCCGTTGCCTGCGTGATGCTTACTATTTTAGGTTGAGAATGATGCTCAAAACCAATTCCATGCATGTACGACTTTATACCTTCCACCGTTAGCTTTCCCGTATCCGTTTTTATGGATAAGAGCTTACATCCTGAATGCTTTTCCGGCGCCCCGCACTCATCCACATTAACATGTGCCGTTTCGGGACAGATAACTGCATGATACGGGCTAGCCAAGGCCTGGATAGCAATAACATTGGCCCCCGTTCCATTGTAAACAAAAAAAACTTCGGTTTCCTGCCCAAATATATCCTTAAATTTAACAATGGTTCTCCGGGTAACTTCATCATCACCATAACCAACCGAGTGGCCGCTGTTTACTTTTTCTATCGCTTGCAGTATATCCGGATGAACCCCCGAATTATTATCGCTGGCAAAACCTCTTAATCTTGACATAAACTAATTTTTAATGCCCGAATTTGCGAATAATTATCGAAATCGAATATACTTTTGCACAAAAAAAGCCGGTAGCCATGCGCACCGACCTTCTCACTCAATTGTAGAACCAGTAAATAACTTAACTTTTCCCTTCAATCCAATTTAAAATCTCTTCATCATCGGGCTTCGTCCTGGGTGATATTACTTTTACCAAATTCCCTTCTTCATCAATTAAATACTTTTGAAAGTTCCATTTTACACTGCTGTCTTCTAGGCCATTTTTTTCTTTTTGCGTTAACCACTGATAAACGGGAGCCATATCGTCGCCTTTAACAGATATTTTTGCCATCATAGGAAAAGTAACCCCGTAATTTTTTGTACAAAAAGCTCTGATTTCTTCCGCAGTTCCGGGTTCTTGTTTCATAAAATTATTGGCGGGGAATCCAATAATCACAAAATCATCCCCCCCGTATTTTTTATAAACAGCTTCCAGTTGCTCATATTGTCCAGTCAACCCACATTTAGAAGCGGTATTCACCACCAACACTTTTTTACCTTTCAATTGAGACAATGAAAATTCTTCCCCTTCCAGGGTTTTGACTTTGAAGTCATAAAAGGAAGTCTGGGCATTAACCCCTAGCGTTAATAAGGCAATTACAATAGCAGATAGTAATGTTCTATAGGTGTTGTTCATGGTGTTCAATTTAATAGTTACTTACAAGTAACCTTTAGTCCATAACTTTTGTTTCAACAGCAATAAAAAATCCGATACAAAAAGCATCGGATTTTTTAGGGGACACACGACTTTTACAAGCCATATTCCTTTCCAAATTTTTCAACCACATAATCAATATCCTTATCCCCTCTTCCGGACAGATTTACCAATATGGTTTTTTCTTTTGACAGTTGTGGTGCTAATTTCATGGCTTGCGCCACGGCATGTGAGCTTTCCAATGCCGGAATTATTCCTTCCAGGCGGGATAACGCAAAAAAGGCATCAACAGCCTCTTTGTCTGTTATGCTTTCGTACTTAACACGGTTGATATCTTTCAAATAACTATGCTGAGGTCCGACACCGGGATAATCCAGTCCACTGGCCACGGTATTTACCGGGGCAGGTTCTCCCTTATCGTCCTGCAACAAATAACATTTAAACCCATGGATCATTCCCGGCTTACCTAGTGTTAAAGTAGCCGCATGATCGCCTGTTTTAAAGCTAGTCCCTGCCGGTTCCACCCCATAAATATTAACTTCCTGATCCTCAAGAAAAGCAGAAAAAAGACCTATCGCATTGGAGCCACCGCCCACACAAGCAATTAAGTTATCTGGCAGTTTCCCTGCTTCTTCCATCATTTGTTCTTTGGCCTCAACGCCAACTATCGACTGGAAATCGCGAACCATCATGGGGAATGGATGCGGGCCTACGACCGAACCGATAGCATACAACTGGTTAACAGGATCTTTTAAATAAGCTTCGAAAGCAGCATCAACAGCCTCTTTTAATGTTTTTAACCCATGTGTCGCGGGAATAACTTTAGCCCCTAATATGCCCATTCGTACCACATTAGGATGCTCCTTTTCTATATCCACCTCTCCCATGTAAATATCACACTCTAAACCAACGAGGGCCGCTGCCGTTGCCAGAGCAACACCATGCTGTCCCGCACCAGTTTCGGCAATGATCTTTTTTTTGCCCATTCTTTTGGCCAAAAGTGCTTCTCCTAAACAATGGTTAATTTTATGCGCCCCTGTGTGGTTTAGGTCTTCCCTTTTAAGATAGATTTGTGCCCCCCCTAACTTATCCGAAAGGTTTTTGGCGTGAAATAACGGGGACGGACGACCTGTGTAATGTTTTTGTAAATATCGAAGTTCTTCAATAAAAATGGTGTCATCTTTAATTTTTTCGTAAGCTTCGGTTATTTCCTGCATAATCGGCTCCAGCATAGGTGGCACAAAACGGCCTCCGAACTCACCAAAAAAGCCATTTTTATCAGGCATTACCGAAGCTGTCAGTAAGGAGTTGTCAACTTTTTCCATAAACTCATGAATGATTTAAACGAGATATAATAAGATAAACACAATAATAAATTAATTATTTGACAACTCAAAAGATGATGCAAGCCAAAATAGATTTAATTATCCAAGCTGCCTCTCCATTGTTTTGATAGCAAAAGCTAAAATTGAGGACATTGGTTTTTCCGTGTTTTGACTGAATTTGATTGTGTTTATCTAATAGCCTATATCCGTAAAAACGCCATCAGTTATTTGAAAAGAAACAGTGTTATCTGAAATATCGATTGATTTAAAGGAGAATGTCCCAGAGATTAATCTATTATCAAAGTCTATTTTCGTAACGGTTGCCATAGAAGCGGGCCCCTGTTCCGAATCACTGATAATGTCGGTATCATCTCCCTCGGTTCTGCTTATTCGGAAAAAATCGCCATCGAAGCGTTTAAGCCCCATATTTAAATCAGCGCCGCCCACAAACACGTCCCCAGCTTTTATGGAGCTGAAATCGGTTCCGAACAAAGAAATAATGATCCGTTCTTCAAATCCGTTCAATTCTCTTTCTCCTTCAATCTGAAGATCATATTGGTTATAATCCTCATCGATATGCAAATCAACCGTGATGGGGAATACACCGGCCGACTTAAAATTTTCGCCATCAATTTTTGCGGTTATTGTGCCGGGTTCGTTGGTCATAAATTCCTCCAATGAACCTTCTTCTTCATCACATGAGCCCAACATAAAAAGGAGCGATAAAAATATTATACCAATATGATATTTCCTTAACTTCTTCATAAACCTATATTTATAAGTACTGATCAATTAAAAAGTATTATAGTATTTATTTGCGTTAATTTAAGCAAAGTTTATCGCCAAGTCAATACCGTTTCTATTTTAGCCTTTTGTATAGCTTGATACGTGCCTAACTCAAAAAAAAGAAGGAACCCGATACGGGTTCCTTCCTTCTAATTGTAACTAAAGCTAAGTATCTAATTTACTCCATTGTATTCTCCACGCTTTGTGCCTGAGCCACTACAGCCTTATATTCATCCGGTGTAAGGTCGCTGAAAAAATATTTAACGGGATCCACTTCTTTTCCTTTAAGGTGCACCTCGTAATGCAGATGCGGGCCTCCTGAAAGGCCGGTACTTCCCACTTTACCGATTACCTCTCCCCTTTTAACCTTTTGGCCTCTCTTCACCTTCTGTTTGCTCATATGCGCATACAAGGTCTCCAGGCCATACCCATGATCAATTACGACCATCTTTCCGAAACTATCCGAAAAACGAACTGTTTTGACTTTGCCATCGGCTGACGCATAAATATCAGTGCCACTATTGGCAATCAGGTCGATTCCCTCGTGAGGACGCCATCTTTTTAAAATAGGATGATATCTATGCGGCGAGAACCCTGAACCTATCCTTTTTAAATCCCAGTTGGCAACCGGTATGATGGCAGGCAGGCGTTGCAACCTATCCATATTCACCAGGCTCTTTTTGAACAGGTCTTTATACGATCCTTCCTGGACATTCATCTTTGCCACTATATCATCTAATTTTTTAAACGACGCGATCACCTCTTCAGGTGTGCTGGTATTCTCTAGATCCGCATATTTGTTTGTACCTCCAGTACCGGCTTGTCTCACCTGGCTATCCAAAGCGTGTTCGCCAAGCATCGTCCTGTACAAACTGTCGTCCAAGGCAGCCAAACGCTGCAAAGTTTCGTTGGCTTCGTCTATTCTTCCATACAACAGTTCATATTTGTTCTGCATACTCTCTATTTGCCGAGCCTGCAACTTTTCAACAGGTGTTGCATAACCCACAAAAGCCATGACCCCAAAAACTATGATACCAATCAAGGCACCTGACAAAACATAGGGTAAATATTTCTTCATTTTAGCCCTTAACGAAACATCTACTGCGATGTAGGTCAAGGACTCCGGATCAAATATGTACTTTTTGTTAGCCATATTTCTATTTTTTGTTATAACTCAATGCTTTTCGAGCTAATTATTGATAATAGGTATTGATTAACCAGTTAGATCTATATTATGCAATTCTTTCAAAACCGAATGACATGCGCATAACACTTTGTCAAAACTTGTTTTTATTACGAAGGCTAACATAAATTGTTACAACAACAATTAGCAAACCATAAGATTTGCCTTGCTGCAATTGACTTTCAGAACCTAACTCATTAAATATAGAATATGGAATTACCTGCCCACCTAAGAAAAAGTGACGTAACATTTTTGGCTATTAACCTCAAACAATGAGGGTTTTATCAAATAGACCCGTTATAAATTAATAAGAATTGAAACTTTTTTTATTGATCGTAATTTCGATGATATGGTCGTTCGAAAAAAAATATAATTTTATTTACCATCACAGGTCTTTTTGCCAAAAATACATGGGTGGAAGGCATTCCTCAAAGCCCTTTTTTTTGTACAATCGTTGTGCTTTGGGATTATCGTGACGGACTTCAAGGGTTATTTTACAGTAATTATGTTCAATTCCGAAGTTACTGATCAGGTCCAAAAATGCATTTCCTGCACCTATATTTCTGCATTCAGGAGCAACCACAAAATCGTGTATGTTAATTAATTGTTTGGCTTTAAACGTAGAAAAGCCGACAAAGCAATTGGCCAATGCGATATACTTACCCTGATATTTCAGCATGAAACCAAGATAGTTGTTTTGCGACATTAAGCCCTCAATAATTCTATGCCCTAATTCTAAAGGCAACGGGGAATTCAATCCCATATCATCCAACATATAATCATTCATCAGTTTCAATAATGCATGCTGATGATCTTTCTGTTTTATATCGATAATTACTAATACAAAAGGGTTAACTTTTTCTACCATAGTAAACCATACTTATTAAATTCTACATCGGTCCAATTTCCATTGACGAATTCTTTAAGCGTTTTAAATCCCGCCTTACGTAATTCTCCGGCTACATATTCATAACCTATTTCTAATTTATCAGGATAATGGGCGTCGCTATTTATAGTGACCGAAATCTCTTTTTCCAATAGTTTTGGAAAAAGTTCTACCCCCGGAAACAACAAACCGTTTCGTTCGTACAATTTGGTATTGATTTCAACAATAATATTTTTTGATGCAATACAGTCTAACGTATCATTTACTTCCCTTAAATACCAATCGGCATTTTCATCAAACAACGGTTTTGTAACATTGTGCATTTTAATTTTGTCGAAATGCCCTATAATATCAAAACTTTGTGTATTAATCATTTCCCTGTTAAGCTGGAAGAAGCGCTGCACGGCAGTTTTAATATCTCCATTATATATTTCATCCAACCCTTTTGTAAACTCATCGAAACTGCCATCTATAGGCCATGGGGTTCCATTCTTAAATTTGTCGACAAAATGAATCGAACCTATTTTATAATCCAGGTTAATATCGCTCAGAATTGGATGGTCGGGGCCGGTTATACCAGGTATATAATCTATTTCCAAAGAAGTATAAACATGTATATTGGATTGATATTTTAGCTTTAATTCCTGTATCTGCTGCAGATAGTCATCCACATCATCTGGCTTCATTGTCCAAAAACAATCAAAAGGTACGGGGGCATGGCATGATATGCCAATCGCCTTCATATTGTTTTTAATAGCTTGCTGTATATACTCTTCTATTTGCCCGTGACCGTCGCAGAATTTGCAATGACCGTGATAATTCGTCCAACTCATTATTCAAAGCATTTATTATTTGCAATAAAAATCAAATATTTTTTACGGAATTCAAACTTTAATCTCAATATTTATTGAAAAATAACATAAATCATCCTTTCCCAATAACAAACGCAATATCCGCAAAGGATTTCTAATGCATATGGCGGGAATAAGGCAGGAAAATGTACCATGCTCGAGAAATTGAGGACAAATTTGTCTTTGTAAAAAAGATCGGTCGAATGAATCGATATTAACTATACATTGATTAACTTTGCGCTCGTTTTTACAAAAGGAAATTATGGGCTTTATTGAAGAGATACAACGAAGAAGAACATTTGCTATTATCAGTCACCCCGATGCGGGTAAAACCACTTTAACCGAGAAGTTACTTCTTTTTGGTGGTGCCATTCATGTGGCTGGTGCGGTAAAATCCAATAAAATCAAGAAAACAGCGACTTCCGATTTTATGGAGATTGAAAAGCAACGAGGTATCTCCGTAGCAACTTCGGTAATGGGTTTTGAATATAAAGACCATAAGGTAAACATTCTGGATACGCCAGGCCACCAAGACTTTGCAGAAGACACCTTTAGAACGTTAACTGCGGTTGACAGTGTTATTATTGTTGTTGATGCAGCAAAAGGGGTCGAGAACCAAACCCGCAAGTTGATGGAGGTTTGTAGGATGAGAAATACTCCTGTTATGGTTTTCATCAATAAAATGGACCGCCCCAGTAAAGACCCTTTTGATTTGCTGGATGAAGTAGAAGAGGAACTAAAGATAAAAGTACGTCCATTAAGTTGGCCTATTGGAAACGGGCCGTCTTTTCAAGGTGTATATAACCTTTTTGAACATAACCTAAACCTTTTTGAAGCCAGTAAACAAAGGGTTGAAGATAGCATTGCCTTTGACGATATCAATAATCCTGAGCTGGAAAATATCATTGGAGACCAACCTGCTGAGGTATTGCGTGAAGAACTGGAATTGATAGAAGGAGTTTATCCGGAATTTGAGGTGAATGATTACCTGAATGGCGAGCTGGCCCCTGTGTTTTTTGGTAGTGCGCTCAACAATTTTGGTGTAAATGAGCTATTAAACTGTTTTATACAAATAGCACCCAAACCGCAACCTTCAACCACCGATTCCAGAACAGTTGAACCGGACGAAAAAAGGTTTACCGGCTTTGTATTTAAAATCCATGCCAACATGGACCCCAACCACCGTAACAGAATCGCATTTGTAAAAATTTGCTCCGGTACTTTTGAAAGAAACAAGAACTACCTGCATGTTCGTCAAGGCAAAAACTTTAAATTTTCGAGCCCTACCGCTTTTATGGCTGAAAAAAAATCTATTATTGACAAAGCCTATCCCGGGGACATCGTGGGATTGCCCGATTCAGGAAACTTTATTATTGGCGACACAATTACGGAAGGCGAAAAGGTAAACTTTAAAGGACTGCCAAGTTTCTCTCCTGAATTATTCCGTTATATTGAGAACGATGACCCGATGAAATCGAAGCAGCTTGCCAAAGGAATTGACCAGTTGATGGACGAAGGTGTGGCCCAGCTGTTTACCAGCCAGTTTAACGGTCGTAAAATTATTGGCACCGTTGGAGCTCTTCAGTTTGAAGTGATTGAACACCGTTTGAACCACGAGTACAACGCCAAATGCCGATACGAGCCTATCAGTCTTTTCAAGGCTTGCTGGATACGTTCCGAAAATGATGCACAATTAGCTGATTTTAAGAAAAGGAAAAACCAGTATATGGCCAAGGATAAACAAGGCAGAGACGTGTTTTTGGCCGATTCCTCGTATATGCTGCAACTCGCCCAGCAGAATTTCAAAGACATCGAATTCCATTTTACCAGCGAATTTTAGATGGGTCATTCGAAAATCAGGTATTGGGTTTTCGTGAACGGATCATTGGTTATTGGAAATACAGAAATTAAATTTTCAGATAAGAAACAACATATTTGCATATAGATATTCAACTTAATTGACAATCCTAATACCAATGTAAAAACAAACCAACTATCATTTTTGTAGGATAATAAGAATTGGTTGTCCGTATATTTCTTAAGTCTGTTTTATGTAAGTACTTAAACCATTGAATCTATAAAAATATAAGCAGGCGATTTACCGTGATTACCGCCAACCATGGTGCTTTCGCCAAATTATATATGAAGAAATTGTAAAATCGTGTGTTAATTGCTAACTTTTTTGTCAAATTGAAGTACAAGAAATAAGTGAACTGAAAACACACGGCCATGAAGATTGATTTAAAGCCCGGACTACATCACTCCAAAAACTTCCATATATCTGAGCACGACTTGGCTTCCACGCTGCAAACAGGTGATGTGCCATACGCGGCTACCCCTTCCTTGATCATTTTGATGGAGCGGGTAATCTGCGAAATGATTGCTGGTCGAATTCCGGAAAATTACACTTGTGTAAGTGCCGAAATAAATGTTAAACATTTAATGCCGGTGTCTGCAGGTGATGAGATATTGTGTTCTGTACATCTTAAATTTTCGGAAGAATCCAAGCTTTTTTTTGATTTTGCCATCTTTAATTTAGATGACGATATCATAGCCATTGGAGCGCATGAAAGAGTATTGGTAAAAAAAGATGAATACTGATTCACTAACTAAAACTGATGAATTTTTGCAGTCTTATTTTCCTTTAGAAACCGATTAATTATTATTCTTGCATCCTGATTATCATCACACAATGTAATTGAAGAAATCGCTTCGTCCAACGAACTGAAACCGGCATTTTTCTCCACCCATCCAAATCCCATGAACCTGCCACCTTTAACTACCACAACGGAGTGCTCGTCCAAATCACGTCCTTTATCTACCACCAGAAAATTTTCGAATTTGTAGGCCAATTTTTCAATCAACTCTTCTGCCCTTTTGTTGTATTCTTCCGCAGCTTCCCTTTCGACACATGCTCCGTTACAAATTTTTATTTGATATTGAAAACACGCCCCCATTGAGTCGGATAAACCGCTCAGTTTCTGACAAAGATTATATTCTTCCACTTTTTGAAAAAGAAAATTCTTTGCTGCTTTAGCAGATTCAAATGACGCAATTGGGGTAATTCTACCTTCGTTCGGTGCAATATTAAACCGCACATATCCTTTCCTATCTTTAAAGCTAAATAGCCCAAAATAAAATCGGTTTCTACGCTGGGCTTTATTATAAATGGGCTTGTTCTGTTTTATTTCGGACGATTCCTTCAATAAAGCAACCAATTCGCTTCCCGTCAACTCGAAATCCACGTCGGCTACTTCCTGTTTCATCCGTACGGCTTTTTGCGCTTTAGGGTTTCCCAAGTGGGTTAACACCCTATTTTTTATATCCTTACTCTTTCCAACATAAATTAAATCTGCCTTATCGTTATAAAAATAATACACACCGGCTTTGTTTGGCAATTGCTTTACTTTATCCATATTAAGCTGAGGGTGAAGACCTTTTACGGAAAAAAAATTATTTCCTTCCATGGGTAAAATAACGCCCCCATTCCTTTCCAGTAAAATCTCAAACAACTCTACGGTCGCCAAAGCATCACCGGCAGCCCTATGCCTGGCATCATTTGATATTCCAAACTCATGGCAAATGTTTCCCAAACTATAGGATTTATAACCTGGCAACAATTTCCGGCTTAGCTTAACGGTACAAAGTGTTTCCCTATTAAACGAATAGCCCAGCGCTTCAAATTCAGCCTTTATAAAACCATAGTCGAATGCAGCATTGTGCGCAACAAAAACATTTCCTTCGGTAATATCAACAATTTGCCGGGCAACTTCGTAAAACTTGGGCGCATTCTCCACCATTTGGTTGGTAATACCCGTAAGCTGGGTTATGTACGGCGGGATAAACTGTTCGGGATTAACCAATGAAACAAACTCCCCCACTACTTTATTTCCGTCATGCAGATAAATGGCTACTTCCGTAATTTTACCTTCTCTAAAATTTCCTCCCGTCGTTTCAATATCAATGATGGTATACATATATTGTTCGTATATTTCTGATAATCTGTAAAGAAAGGAATTGATCATTTGTACTGCAAAAATATATCCAAAAATATTTTCATTTTTTCAGCTTTAAAAATGCTAAAACCCTTGTTAATTCTTGGATAGAAGAAAAAAAAAAATTACATTTGTATTAAGGTTATTACAAAGGTAAACCGCATCAGTTTTATTTAGATTGTTAAACTCAACACTACATTAAAACCGAGTTAAGTTGTTTGTTCCAAAGGCGGGCCTCACCTTCGGGTTATCGTTTACGATACGGAGGATTACTGCGGATCATATACACTCAAATCCTGTATACAGGAGTTTACATAGTCCATTAATTGATGCGGCCGGCATACAAAAAGGTTGTCTTACATAATTGTTAAGACAGCCTTTTTTTTATTCCATCGCAAATTTATATATCGTAGTCAGATCGTTTAAATCCTGTCCTGGCATTGTCAGATAAAACTCACCAGAAGTCAATTCCCATTAAACATGGACATCGGAACCCAACATGGTTACAATTTTTATGGGTGATGGAGGTATATTCCGGTGATAACCACCATCGCTCTCATAGCAATACGTTTGCCGGCTACAGGCCTACCCTAAAAGATAGCATACATCGCCTTTTTATCTTGGCAACGATAAACCGAACATCCTTTTTTGTGTAGTTGACAGTTGCGGACTGCCTGCCATGCGGTCCGTATCCCGTACTGGCATTGCCCTATCCGAAAATAGTATATGGTCGGGTACCATACTCCGCCTCACCGTGAACTTTTAGCCAAGCTTTTATTTGCTTTAACCCGGATTATGTATTGGAGGTCCGTCATCAGCATTGCAAGTAAAATAAAACAAGGCATTACTGAAACGAGGCATCACTTGTCTTGATTACTTTCGGGAGCATCGTTCTGGTGAGTTGAAGTGATGCAACGAAGTGTCTTGTTTTAAAGTAATTTCAATGTGTAATAGAATTTCTAATGCATATTGCGGGTTTAATATATCACGCTGTTCCTGGTTGATTACCCCATTGGCACGAGGAAAAACGTTGAGTAAAACGATACCATTTTTTCTCCAGACATCAATCATATTGCAAACCACTAAAGCCGCATCCTTGTATTGATGTCCTTCCACATACATACAACGGCTTTCTCCCGTTGTAATATCAGTCAACCATGGCAACTTTGGAATATTTTACCAACCATGATGCTCTAAAAAACATTCTCAAAAAGACACCAGAACGATTTACCTTATTCACAGCTATCTTTAAGGCAAAAGGTAAAGAAAGGATCAACCTTACTTTAGAAACTATTATGGTAGTGCCTTTTTGATCAGTTTTTAACTTTCACCAATAATCCACAAATAATTTGCCACCGCGAATTATACTAATTTCGCCAATTAAATTGCTTGCGTAGATTGTAAATTATTGTTGTTTTGGATATCTGAAAACTGCTCGGTGACAACGCGTTTGTTGTCAAAACTCTTTATTCAAATCAAACTTAGCAATATGAGAAAGATACACCATACCGACCGTGTAATTCTTGTGGTATTTGTAATACCTTTATTCAACAACCATATTATACCCCGCAGGATAGACTTTCGTTTTTCCTTTTGGAAAGCCAATTTTCACCTGTTTATCCGCCGTATAAAATAATTTTCCATCCACCAATCGTAACTCCGCCGACACTTCACCCTCTAACGATTGGATGCTGTATTTACCTTTTTTAATCATTTTTCCTTTGCCCAGATACAAGTAATCAAAAACTCCGTTCTTTTCGGATACAATTCCGAACACACCTTGAAAGCTTGTTTTCTTTTCAGGTTCATAAACCTGATTATCAATAGAATTTACTATGAGCTGTTGTGTATTTTTATTAGATGTCACGGAAAGAGCGATAAAGCCGTCTGATTCTGCCACTTTGTAAATTTGATTGACAGATTTTTCCCCTTTGTTATACGACTCAAAAACGGCTACAAAAGGTTGCAGTTTTGCGTTGTTTCCGGTCTGACGAATTATGGTGGCCGGCGTTAATTGCGGGCTTCTGTTTACCATGCCAGGCGTCACGTCCATCCGCAACGTCGTTGGCGGTGCATCCATCAAATAAATTTCACGGTTATCCTGCCCCATCATCCACATATCCACAATTAAGGCCGGTGAAACTTTGTCAACTGTCCAGGTGATGTTAAAATCCTGACCGTAGCTTGTTTTTCGAACATTCTTAAAGAATTGATATCCCTGCTGATAATGATTGCTGATACTGTCGACTCTATCTGTTTTAACTGCTTCTCCATTGGTACTTTTAAGCCACATCTTATCTCCTAAATTATGATGCAGATAATCATTGTCTTCTTGATCCGAGCGAAAAACATCTACATAATAACCCGTTGTTTCAGAGGTACGCACCATGGCAACCAATCGTCGCTTTTCTTCTGCCGACACATCCGCAAATGAACAGTATGGCGATGTAGCGGTTCTGCTATTCAATTCCTTTGATCCATCAACATAAGGATCCATCGCATTAATGGTGATATCACCCATTGTATAACCCGGGAGTATTGTATTTGAACCCGTAATGCTCCGGTGGTATTTTGCGTCAGAAGACCAATAAGACTCGTAAGCCGAAGCATCAGGTGCTAAAGCCCATCCATTACCATAAAACTGCATGGCCAAACCGTTATCAGTTAGATGCCCGCCTTTTTTTCCACCATATAGGGTAAACATCATCCCATTTTCTTCACTATTGCCATTTTTCATAATCAGGTGCCGGTGAAACCTGGAATAGGCAGCACGGTGAAATGGCAGCTCGCTTCCCGACTCCGGCAAAGGCTGGTACAAGCAAAGGCCTTTCCAATCGGTATTGCTGCGGTTATATTGTCCCGACTTCAAACCTTTACGAATTACCGTGGCCATTTTTCTGGCATTTTCAGGATCATTCTCCCAGGTATAATACGTTAACATACGGTCAAACACGGAGAATTCGGTAGGGCCACCGCGCATATCTCCGAACACCACTAAATTGCCCCGTGCATCTAACCAGGATAAATTGGCCATTGCAGCTTTTTGTAGAATCGGATTATCCCCGATAGTATTAATCCCCGCGTTGTACAATGGCATTCCAATATCCAACACGGCAGAGATCATTCCCGATGCATAACCCGGCGACTCCGGCCATAACCCAGTTACCTCACTAAAGTTCTTTAAAAAATCAGGCAATGCTTCATGGTAATCGGTTGTTATCCGAGTGTAATACGGTACATAATGCTCCTTGCCTTTTCCGTCCTGGTAATATTCATCAGACTCGAGCACCAGCATCGAAGGCACAATGTTTTTAAATCCATTCACATTCCAGTTACCGCGCTTTCCGCCTCGCACAAGTCCCAATTCAATAAAACGTTTAAACACAACACCGGCTACTTCCGTCACATCCTTATCCGTGACTGATAAATGTTCGGCTTGATTTGTTTTCAGATAATCAAAAATAAAATCGTAGGTTATAGCTGCGTGTATTTGAAGGAAATCATGAATCTGTTCATAGTCGTAATATCCCATGATCCCCCCGGGCTTATAACCACCCTGGCCTCCCGTAGATTCTTCGGGGTCGAGTGGTGGCTGCATGTAGTAGGTCCCTAACAGCCAGGCGTTGAATATATCAGCTGAGAATTTCGCATATTTCTCGTCCTGAGTCAGCCAATAGGCAAATGCCGATTTCTCTGCTAGCTGCAATATCTCCCTGTTGTTCTTGGTTATCATGTGCCCCGATTTTTTATATGGGACTTTAACCGGCGTTTTGTCATCGCTGGAACGGTCTATACCCAGCATATCACCTGATTCATTATAGGGGATACGGTCTTCAAGCGGTACATTGACGTAATTGTTCCAGGTTCTCATTCCCGGGAGGCGCATCGTTGGCACAGGTGCATTTCCCTCACCATAATCCCAGTTTTGTTTTTTGATATAACATTGCGTATATCGTTCTCCATCTTTCCAATACATGGCCAGACGAGACACGATCCACTCCGGATCGGTTTGATGTCGATCGACATATCCATCGATACTTTTCTTTAAATTTTGCCAGGACATTTTGGCCCATTCTTCATTCTCTATTTTAGCCAGAACCGTTTCTCTATCCTGATTTTTAACAAATAAAGATGGGTGATCCTGCGCTTTTATGAAGTGCCCATGCAGCAACAAGACAGCAACTAACATTAGGCTTTTAATTACAATATTTGATCTCATTTTTGTAATATATTTTTTGAAAGTTCTTTTTCTTCCATCATCCATGATGCCATATTTAAGGATAGCATCCTGAAATTAATAGGTTGTTAGAATTTAGACAATTGTCATGAGACAGTTTAACAGTACGCTAAATATCTGCACATTACAACATAAACCTAGCTATTTAACAACTTGGTGATATGGAACGTAAAAAATATTCACGAACCATTGTGTTTAAATTAAGCGAATTAGGGATAGCATCCCTTTTCGCCATTACTTTCTGCGATTAATGACTTGGTGTATCACGATTTAAGAAATCATGAATGTAAGTGCTGTCCAGCTCAGCTGAATCTTTATACTTAATGCGTAAATCCTTCAGTTGCTGTGTAAGTTCGATTACCACATCGGCATAAGCAGGATCGTCGTATACATTGGTCAGTTCGTTTATGTCCTTCTTTCTATCATATAATTCCCATTCGTCCACATCGTAATAAAAGTGGACCAATTTGTATTCCTCGGTTACTATTCCATAGTGTCTTTTTACCATGTGTACCGATGGGTATTCGTAATAGTGATAATACGCTGCTTTTCTAAAATTATCTGTATCTCCTTTAAATAGGGGAACCAGACTTTCACCCTGCATGTCGGATGGAGCCTTAACGCCTGCTGCCTCTAAAAAAGTTTGAGCAAAGTCAAGATTCTGAACCATTTGTGTATTCACCGTCTTCGGTTCAATTACTTCTGGCCAACGAACTAGCAGAGGCGTCTTAAACGATTCGTTATAAATAAATCGTTTATCAAACCAACCGTGCTCACCCAGATAAAATCCCTGATCTGACGTATAGACCACAATCGTATTTTCCGCCAAACCTTTTTCATCCAGATAGTCCAAAACAGTTCCTACACCTTCGTCAACAGCGGCAATGGTGCCCAGATAATCCTGCATATACCGTTGATATCTCCATTTCATCAACTCCTTTTTCGACATGTTTTTATAGTTTTTCCTAAATGCCTCGTTGATTGGTCCATAAACGGCATCCCATTTGGCTCGTTGTTCCGGATTTTGACGTCCCACTTCCCTGGCAAAGGCAGATTTATCCCAGTCGCAAGTTTCCGGAATTCCCAATTCGTCCATTAAAGCAGGTTCAATCTTAGAATCTCCGGCCCAATTCATATGTGTAAGCAGGTTCATCTCTGCTGTTTTTGCGGCCGTGCCCCTGCCTTCGTAATTATCAAATAGAGTTTCCGGTTCGGGAAAGGTTTTCCGGGTAAAGGTTTTATAATGCCTCTCGGCCGGCAGCCACTCGCGGTGCGGTGCTTTGTGCAAATAAAATAACATAAACGGTTTTTCTTCATCCCGTTCGTTATCCAGCCAGTTTAGGGTCATATCGGTAATAATATCGGTTACGTATCCATCTACCCTGACCGTACCTTCATTTTTTGTAATAAAATCAGGATTATAATATGCGCCCTGCCCAGGTAATATTTTAAATTCATCAAATCCTTTGGGGCTATTCCCAAAATGCAGTTTACCAAACATAGCGGTTTGATATCCTGCACCCTGCAATAACTGAGGGAAGGTTACCTGTGTGGTATCGAATGGAAAATAATTATCCGTTTTTCCATTGAGGTGACTGTGTTTACCAGTTAAAATTACCGCCCGTGACGGAGCACATATTGAGTTGGTAACACAGGCATTCTTAAAAATCATCCCTTCATTAGCTATCCGGTCGATGTTGGGTGTTTGCGTAAGCTTTTTCGAATAAGCGCTAATGGCCTGATAAGCATGATCATCCGACATCATAAAAATGATATTAGGTCGCTTACCTTTACTTTGCTTGCTCTTTTGTTTGGTTTGCTGACAACTTGCCAGTGCAATAAACAGAACTATTCCTACTACTAGATTTCTCAAAACGTTTATTTTAAAATTTTTCACAATTTTCTCACTATTCATCGTATCTTATTTATATTTTTAGGTTTTTATGGCACATACATCATCGTTATAAAACCGGGATGATGCATCGGCAGACTCGATCTTATAACCATCCATTTATTATGTGCTTCAAGTCATAACTACCACACCGTTGTATGGAATAATTTCTCACCATGACCACCAAACCTATGGTTTAATATCCCTTTGATAACGTTAACTGTATTCCATCCCTCCAAGTGGAATCCAGCTTCTTTACGATTCACTCTTTTAATAAAGTATGTAATTCTATCATAAAGCATATCAAGTGTTGAACACACTAAAGCCTATCTAAATTAACTCTTTATTCCCTTTTTACAGGAAGATACTTAACGGTAATAGAACCCGCACTAAGTTTATTATCAAAGTCGATTCCTATTCTGTATGAAGTTTTTCCGCTCCGGAGATGTTTTACGGGAACCACTTCATCTTTGATTTTAACGGCACCTCCTACCGAAGAAACTTCTACTTTTACTTTTTGGTGTTCTGATGTCATGACGACCGTATTGTTGTTGACCACCTCGTAAGCAACATTCACCATAATAGCCGTACCAAAAGTAACCGGAGCTGATGCTGAAAACTCGTCGGTAACCGTGATTGTACCTTTTCCGGTTTTATCGTTAACCATTGTCCTGATTAGGGTTTCCAACACTGGAATTTCATAAGCGGCCTTTAGGTCCAGGGTGATCTTGTCCTTGTTGTCTTCGAAACTAACTTGGGTTATTTTTCCGTTAAACTCGATACCCTTGGATTGCAAGGTATTGTTGATTCTAGGTACCGGATGCCCCCATGAGCTGCGTGCCGGGTTATTATCCGAAAAAGCACCTGCAATATAAGATGGTGCACCAATATCTCCCGAAATGTAATCCTCTCCCAATACCAATACATAACTTCCCACATCCATATGATTATGGTTTTCGGCGTTGTGCCCTGCTTTCATCGAAATAGAAAAAGGAACCTCCTGTTGTCCGCGGGAAATGACGATTCCCATATCGTCAAAATAGGTATAATCAGGCAGTGTTGCCTTGGTGTAGGGTGCGGTGTAGTCTTCTCCATCTTTCCAGATAATTAAATTTTGGACGCTTTCGTCCGGATAAAATTTAACCGGCTTTTTAGCACCATAATGTTTTGCAGCCATCACATAGGCAAAGTTGTCGTTATCCGCTTTTACCCTGGTTACCCCATCGGAAAATGGAGAATACATACCTTCATGTATTTGGAATCTCTCAGGAAAATTGGCCACGTTATTTAATTTTTCAGGTTCGTTGAAATGAATAAGGTCCACTTTTCCATCTGTATAGTCATCCAATATCTCTGCCAGATACAGGTAATGGCCAAAACCATAATTCCAGTAACCCGTTCCTTCCGAGCAATAACCATCCGCACCAAAACCAGAAAGATAGTAAACCATACTGTTTAAAGCACATCCAATAGCAGCAATGCGCTCTTTGTTACTTTTGGAAGCCACCATTGTTGTAAAAATCGTTCCGCTAGTACAAACCGAATTCCAGTTACTGGTGCTTCTTATCCAGCTATTGCTTTTGGTATCTTCTCCTCTACAGCTTCTTAAATAAGAATCAGTAATGCGCCATTGTAAATGCTCTGCGATTTTTGCATTTAACTCAGTAGGTAGTTTATCTTCCAATAAAGCATTGGCCATAGCTAAAACCAAGCCAAATTTTCGTGCTCCCAGGTCAATGGAAACGCGCTTGCCTTCCAACACACTGTTGTCGCGGTCGTCATGATTTGGGTGCATCCATGATTTCATGGCCAAGATGGAATCGGCATATACGCCAATCTGAGATAGAAAGCGTCCCCGGTTCTCTATACACTCGGCAATAATGTACCTCTCCAGCCTATCCATCGTTCTATAATATCTCGGCTTATAAATACCTCGGTTTCCTTCTTTATTGGCCCGACGGTAAATCTCGTCCGTTATAGGTACTTCAGGGGCTTTATCCAACTGCGACAGTGCTTCTTTCAGGTACTCCTTACCTTGTTCTCCCGCAGCCACCTTGTCCCAGTGGGCACGGTTGGAAATGGGAGGAGCTGGTTGGAATGCCCTATTGGGGATAACTTTTTCAAGCATTTCAATTTGTGCTGCTGTTGGATAAATAAGATCCGGGTTGGCAGCTTCCAGATAGGCATTGATGTCCAGTTTATCTGTCGGCGACTTTGGCGTGGTGCATCCGAATAATATACCGAACAGTACCATATATGTTAATAATTTGAATTTCATGCGTTTATATTTATTCACTTGTAGCATTGAACTCTCAAGATAATTTATTAATCACCAAATCTTTTGTATCCTAAAATGTTCATGCATACTTCGTATTTCATTCTCCAGTATGGAACATTAAATATTTCAATATTATATGGTCGTTTCATATATTAAAATGTTTCTCGCAAATCCGCAAAAAAACAAATTAATCCATGCGTGATATACACCTTATCACTGATTATAGTTTCTCAATATAAACGTAATACGCAGGATGAACACGTTTAGCTGAATCGATGAGCTGAGCTTCCATATCATATTTACCGGCTGGCACATTTACTTTAAATGTCACTTCGCTTTGCCCTTCTTCTATCTCAGCATTCTTGCTAATTCCAGCCACATAAAAACGTGCCTGGGTATAATCGTTTTTTACACTAGCCGGAGCCGTCCTATCCAGTTCAATCCTTTCAACCTGTGCGGGGAAGGTTGCGTTAATGGCATGGCTGCTCTCCCGCGGAAAACGGCGAAGCGTAATGTTGTATTCACCTCCCGTCACAAATTCTATTTTCCAGCTACCACCGGCTTGCTCTCCTTGAATAGCTCCGTTTTGATGCCACACGCCTTTGTAAGCCCCGATGATTAAATCGTGAGCGCTTATTTTTGTTGGATTTTCATGTGGTGTACCTACTTTGATGTAAGCATATTTTTCGTCAGCCCCCTCGTCAATAAACGATTGCCACCAGCGTTCATAACCCTCGGCCAAACGCCCGGCCACTTCGGGGTATTGCTCGATAACGTTGTTATCCTGACCTAAGTCATCTGTTATATAATAAAGTTCGTTCCCATCCACCAAACGCCAGTTGTCGTCCATAACCGTATACTTTTTATACTTAATCAGGTTTTGCTCGCGTTGGGTATCGATGTATAAAATCCGATTAGGCCATTCCGGATTTTCCCGGGTCATTAAGGGAGCCAGACTTTTACCATCCAAAGGTTTTACCGGATTGAAATCCAGGTCAAGCAGATCCACAAAGGTAGGAAGCAAATCGTAGCTGGCAGCCAGTTTTTCAATATCCTTTCCTCCCGTAAGCTCACCGTTTGGCCAACGGATAAAAAGCGGTACGCGATGGCCGCCATCGTACTGACTGCCTTTTCCTCCTTTTAGTCCGGCGTTGTAGGTTGAGCGGCCGGCAGATGTTCCATTATCTGTGGTGAAAATTAAGATGGTGTTATCAGTTAATTCCAGCTCGTCCAGTTTTTTCTCCAATCTTTTAAAGTTATCATCAACATTTGTAATCATACCATAAAAGCGAAGCAAACGCGAGTTTAATCCTTCGAACTTTTTGCCCCGATACATATCGTAATATTCTTTGGGCAGGTTATAAGGCCCATGAGGCGCATTGGTTGCAATGTAACAGAAAAACGGATTATCCTTATTCTTTTCGATAAAATTCAGTGCTTCATCAAAAAACACATCGGTACAGTAGCCTTCATATTTTTGCTCCTCGCCATTGTGCCAGTAGGTATCGTCAAAATAGTCATTCATCCAATAGTCAGGTCCCTGACCGATACCTCCGGCTCCATGGCGCACTACCTCATGAAAACCGCGGTCTTCGGGACGGTATGGATAGTTATCACCCAAATGCCATTTCCCGTACATGGCGTTGGTGTAGCCGTTACGTGCCAGCACCTGTGGGAGAATCACTTCGTCTTCCAGCAAAATGGATCGCCCCATAATGGTGTGGTAAACATTCACACGGTTGCAGTGGCGTCCTGACATAATTCCCGAACGGGTAGGAGCACAAGTAGTGCCAACGTGGTAGTTGGTAAACCGAATGGCATCATCGTAAAACTTATCAATGTTTGGGGTTTTAACGTAAGGGTTGCCCGTACAGGCTAAATCGCCCATGCCCTGATCGTCCGTCATGACAAAGATGATGTTTGGCTTTTGTTTGTCTTGTGCATCTAACATCAGTGGGGTTATCATGCATAAAACGAGAAGTAAAAATTGTATAGTCTTATTCATTGTCCGTATGTATTTGATTTCTTGTAAACTTAATTGCTATTAACCTGACCTTAACCGGGAAGTATTTGTCCATAAAACATATCCGTTTTTGTACGGTTATATAGTTTTGTTAAAATTATTAATATATCCCGCCCAATGTTAATTCAAATGTTGTGATTTTTAGTTAGAATGGTGCATAACAACACATTTGTTGCATGGATGCAACATTTATCCTAAAATTGACAATGGATCTTGCAAAATGTCAATTCGACGATGGATCCTGCTTGTTGCAGGAACCTCTGACACCTGTTAACAATGGGGATTTTTTTAAAATTTCTATTGCCGGATCTCTGCTTTTTATATTCTTAGAATATCTTTTTTACAGTGCCAATAATATTTTATCCGCCAGTATCACTTCCCTCCAAATGTCAACACGTACGTTTTCCCTTTTTCACTCAAAAAGGAAAGGGAGTCGGCCGCACTGCTTTGAAACTTTACAGCCTTACCCAATATGCTTTTCAAAGCAGCATCCGCAATGCCCTTATACTTGAGCCTGCATATTCCGCCACTTTTTGAAAAAACCTCAATGGATGTGGCCTTTCCATCCTTCCATATAACGGATGTCTCAAAATTACCCCTGGCCACTAAGCCCCTGTATTCACCACTGCTCCATGCTTTTGGAAGAGCTGCCAACGGTTCAATATATCCCTCCTGACTTTGGAGCAACATTTCTGCCACACCAGCCATGCATCCGAAATTGCCATCAATCTGAAAAGGTGGGTGTGTCGTCCAGAGGTTGGGCAAGGTTCTTTCCTTTATAAACTTTGAATAAACTTCGTGTGCTTTTTCTCCATGCCCAGTTCTGGCCCGTGCATTCATTCTGTGTGCCATTGCCCAGCCGGTTGTATTATTTCCTCTTAAATCCAGCGTCAGGATGGAAGCATCCATCCATTCCTTTGTGGAGGAGTTGATGAGTGTACCCGGATATAGTGCACAAAGATGAGAGATGTGCCGGTGTTGTTTCTGGCCAATTTCACCATAATACTGTTCTTCTCTAAATTCTTTTATCTGTCCGGATTGGCCAATGATGATCGGATCAAGTTTTGTAATTTGATCTTGTACAAGATCAGTGAATTCATCCTCGATATTTAGAATTTCAGCGACTTTCAACAAATCATTGTGGTTCTCCCAAACCAGTGCCTGGTCAAAGGTTGTGCCTGCTGTAATGTAATTATTTCCCTCCTGTTTTTGTTCCGGAGATGCAGATGGATACACCAGTAGCAGACTATCTCCATAGGGAATCAGCGTCTTAGATAAAAATCTGCTCATTCCCTTAATTGCCGGATAGGCCGTTTTTAACAGAAAAGCGGTATCCATTGTAAATTCATAATAATCCCAAAACATTTTAGTGGTCAGAGCGCCCGTTCCCGGACCGGAGTGACCACCTGGCCCTACAATTTTATGAGGTGTTGTTCCTGTACCAATTGTCCAGCCATTATCCAGGCTGTCTGTTATCAAAGCCTGGGGATTATTTTTCCTCAGGTATTCGGTAGCCAAACTTTTGGCTTTAGGAAGATAAGCTTCAAAAAATTCCACGTATGGTGTAAATGTTTCAGCCAGATTGGTATTAAAGGCACCCCAATAATTCATCTGTACATTGATATTGTGCCAAAAACCGCCCGTAAAAGGGGTCACCTCATATTGGCTCCATACGCCTTGCAAGCCACATGGCAGGGCTCCCTTGCGGGAAGTAGAGATCAATAAATACCTTCCATAATGAAACATCAGCTCTTCCAAATAAGGATGGTTTGTCCCTGATTGATAGTTTTGCAACAATTTTCGGGTCGTTACTTTGGGCGTTTCTGTATAAAATGACAGTTGCACCCTTGAAAACAAAGATTTGTAATCCTTCAAGTGTGTAGCTTTCAGTTGCTCAAATCCCTTTTCCGCTGCAAACTTGATCCGCTTAGACACCTTGTTATGAGGCAGATTTTCCGGATTCAGTTTTTTATGGTGTACATCTTCTAAAAAAAGTGTCTCACTCAATTCATAATTCGTAGCAGCTGCTACTAACAATACCACACTATTGGCCTTGGAAACAGATATTTCTGATTTATCTCCATTCTGAGAAGCTGTCAGTGTCCCTCCTTGGTTAATGACTTTGATCTGTCCCTCATAGTTCTCGCTGAAATGATCAATAAAACCCGACAGGGTGATAAGATTGTTATTAACATCCATCTGACCGGTCCTTGAATTTTTCTGCGTGGAATCTCTCAGGTACGGTATTTCCGGTTTGAGGGTAAATGAAATTTTGCCTTTTTTGCTGGCACTCAACCTGATGACCAATATATTATCCGGATAACTTATAAAATGTTCCCTTTTATATGCAACCCCATCATGGGTATAGTGCACATAAGCAATAGCTTCGTTGATATTGACGGACCGACTGTATTTTGAAGGGTTTTCATGATTGAATTCAAGGTTAATTTCGGCGAAACTGGTTAATCCTCCTATACCATAGAGCCCCTCATTGGCCAGGGTTTTCTCCGTAAGCTGTATTCTTTCCATATTTGTTCGCCCAAATATATTGGCGCCCATAAAGCCATTACCTATGGGGTATGAATGAAGTTCCCAATCCTCGTCGTAAGGATATCCCCGGGCTTTCTTAATATTAAAATCGGCGCCCCTGTTTGGCGCAGGCCGGTCATCCCATATTTTATAAATTCTTGCAGATGGAATATTCCTTTGCAGTATTTCTCCAGATTCATTCACCACATCAACGGAACTACTGTTAGAGTTGCTTTGCTCTTGCCCCTTAACGGGTTGTGTAGTATTTAGTGCAATACTGACAAATAAACCGACAATGTAAATGGATTTGAGTAGACTCATCTTTATTTATACCTTTATTTTTCTATTAAATATACCTCTGCAACGGATTTACCCATATGAGCATTATATATGTTTTCCCGATGAAATTCAACTAAGTAAGTTTGTGTATTTTTCATTTATTTACAGCTATATTTTCTTCGTTTACACGAAACGCAAGAAAAACACACATGTATTCTAAATCATTTCTATTTAATTGGTGTCATTACAACATCCTTTAAATTAATGGCATGCCAGTTTCCAAGCACAGGCTTAAAGCTTATTTTATACGACCCGGGTTCTTTAATTTTAAAGTTTCCAATGTCCAGTGTTTTAAAAGTATCGTAGGCACCAGTTGCTGGTATCTTAACGGTTCGGGTTTGTCCATTAATATCAATAGTGAATTCAGAATCCTCTAAACCGGCAGTTTTTACCGTTACTTGGAAAGTTGCCGGGTTGATAATATCAAAAGTCCAATACACCCTTTCGTGTTCGTTATTCCAACTTCCAATACAATCTTTCGAGCTATTGTATTTAATACCCATCCCTTGCATATTCTCAAACTCCGCACTTTCGGTCATAAAAGCAACGATGCCGTCTTTATCTTGTCCAAAAGGTTTTGGAGGGATAGCATTAGGTGCCTCCGCCAACTCCAATACTACAACGGAATTAATATCATCGGGTGCATTTCCCGTAAGTGTAACACTTAATCCATCTTCGACCGATTTTATTTCAAATTTCTTTGAGCTGTCGGTTAACAAATAGGCTTTTGCTCCTATATTTCTTACCGGCACTATTATTTTTCCGGCTTCCCAATCGAAAACGTGCAAATACAATTTTGTTTTAGCCTTTTCACTTTTCATGGTAATATACCCCCATTCCACTTTACTGCAGGGGCTAGCCTGGGTTTGGTAAATGGCTTCGCTGTTCTTGTCCATCCAGGCCCCCATTCCTTTCAATCGCTCAACAGCTTTGGGAGACAAGGTACCCAAACAAGTTGGACTTACATTTAACAAGTAGTTACCTCCCATACTAGCAGCATTTGCCAGGTGACCTATTAGCGTTTCCAGCGATTTAAAGTTCTGGTCGTCGCTACGATAACCCCAACTCCCGCTAACCGGCTGACAAAGCTCCCAGTATTTATCTTCTGGTTTTTTCTTTGGCATGTGTCGCTCAAAGGTTTTATGGTCGCCAGGGTATTCATCACCTAAACGGTCGTTGGTGATAATGGCTGGCTGCAAATCAGTAGTTACCCGATACAGACTATCCACCACCTCTTTGCTCATTTTACGTGGGGTATCCCACCAAAAAATGGCAATGTCACCATATTGGGTTAAAAGCTGGTTTACTTCCGGAAGTGCTTTTTCAAGCACATAAGTCTCACTACTTACCCGTTGCATGGTTTTATCCCAATGATTGCCCATGCCACCCGGATGACTCCAGTCTTGCGCCTGCGAATAATAAAAACCAAATTTAATACCCTGTTTGGCACATTCATCGGCCAGTTCTTTCATCACATCGCGCCCAAAAGGGGTTGCATCAACCACATTAAATGGGTTACACTCAGAATCGAACATGGCAAAACCATCGTGGTGTTTGGCGGTAATTACCATGTACTTCATTCCGGCTTCTTTCGCCAGGCCGACAAAGGCTTTTGCATCGAACAAAGTTGGGTTAAACAATTCGGCAAATTTCGCATATTCAGCCACTGGAATTTCCCCACGGTTCATTATCCACTCTGCAGAGTTTTTTTGTGGTTCCCCTTTGTAAAACCCAGCCGGAACCGAATAAATTCCCCAATGGATAAACATTCCAAAACGGGCATCAGTCCACCACTCCATTCGTGCTTCATCGGTAATTTGTTGGGCTTTCACTTGGTTTATATGTCCAGTATTCAGAAGTAAAACCAGAATTGTTAGTGTTGTAATTGTTTGTTTCATTTTCAAAATATTATTTTGTGTTTCTATTGTTAATTTATGATACTACACTTCGAAAAGAAAATGTTCCTTTCTTTCAACATCATATCTTCTCCTTGCAACGTGATGGTTCCACTTAATGGAATATCCACGCAGGATTTACCTATCTTAAACGTGTAATTCCCAGCAACGACTTTCCAGCTATCGCCCACATATTGTACCAATTGTTCCGGTGATATCTTAAAAACAACCGTTTTCTTCTCACCAGCCTTCAAGTCGACTCGTTTAAATCCCTTTAATTGAATGGGATCCATGGTAGATAATTCATCCACAGGAGATACATAAAGCTGAACAATCTCAGCGCCATCCGCCGAACCCGTATTTTCAACGTTACATGAGATGCTGAAATATGGATCCTTTATACTGGCCTTTGATGGCATTTTGAAATCAGAATACGCATATGTTGTGAACGATAAACCAAATCCAAAGGGGTATTGTGGCTGTACCCCCTTATATCCATGCTGATAATTGAGTTCCTTTTCGTCCTCATCCTTTGGGTAACTCACACACAATTTGGCCGTCGGGTTAACATTACCAATCAGGATATCGGCCAGTGCATTGCCGGCTTCCTCTCCCGGGAACCAAGCCTGAACAATGGCAGCACATTTATCTTTAAACTTGTCGACCAGCTGCTGTCTTCCACCTGTAATGACTAAAATGACCGGCTTTCCGGTTTCAAGAAGTTTTTCCACAAAAAGTTCCTGTTCACCTGGTAATCGAATGCCTTCACGTTCTCGGTTTTCTCCACACAGGTAGGTGTTCTCGCCCATGGCAGCTATGATCACATCGCTGTTGCTGGCGAAAGAAAGTGCTCTTTCCAGATCGGGCTGTGCCACCCTGCTCAAGATATTCTTTTTTGCTGTTCCCAGCTCACCGTCTCCATAACTATCAGGGTCAATTTTGGTTCCCAAAGGTTCCGTCCAGTCACAACCCCGTTCATTATGGATATTCACTTTATCTCCCAGCTTATTTTCCAAACCTTCAATAATGCTAACAATTTTAGGTGAAGTCGGATCAAAGGTTTGCCCCCAAAAATAGGTAATCATTGACTGGTAGGTGTAATCTCCCAACAAACAAAACACATTATCCGAATTTGGTCCAAGCAATGCGATATCGTCTATTTCATCCACTTTTAGCGGCAGGATGCCATTGTTTTTCAATAATACGATGGATTGGCAAGCAGCTTCGTAAGCCAGTTTCCTATTGACCGGCGGATCAAAATCAAGATCACCATCCACACCAAATACAGGGTTCTTATCCAGTAAACCCAGTTTTATTTTCATGATCAAAGAACGCTTCACGGCAGCATCAATCACTTCCATATTAATCATTCCTTCCTCCAGGGCTTCCGGTAAAAACTCATACGTTTTGGGGAGGGGAAACTCCATGTCGTTACCAGCTTTTAAAGCCATTGCGCCAGCTTCTTTAAATGAGCTTGTCTGCCCATATTTACCATACACGTAATCAATGGAATGGTAATCGCTTACCACTAACCCATCAAAACCTAATTTGCCTCTCAAAATTCCGTTCAGCAGCTCAGGATTGGCTACATCAGCTACCCCTCTATAGGCAGCATATGAAGGCATTACACTTTTTACATTGGCTGCTTTAATGAGGGCTTCATGTGGCATCAGGTAATCCTCAAAAAAATCTTTTTCGTTGGTCGTTTTGGCCCCATAACCTGCAAAGTGCTTGGTTGTGGCGACTATTCCGGTTTTAAAATCATCGCCCTGTAATCCCTTTACAAAGGCCACGCCCATGGTAGAGGTAAGGTATGAATCCTCACCATAGCTTTCTTCTATTCTTGGCCAATGGGCTGTACGAATGACGTCCATCATAGGAGATAAAGCATAATGGGCGCCGGCTGCTTTCATGTTTTTACGGGTTGATAAAGCATTACGGGTCACCAACGCAGGATTCCAGGAACAGGCCACTCCAATTTGCTGGGGAAAGGTGGTTGCTCCCTTGGTAGAAAATCCGGTGATTGCTTCTTCGTGGAAAACAGCCGGGATTTTCAAGCGCGTATTGTTCATCAAAAAATACTGAACCTCGCGCACAAAATCGCGCAATTCTTCCGGTTCCATGGTAAAAGATGAAGAGAACTGGCACATATGTCCAATGCCATTGGGAATTTTTTTGCGGCAACTATCCAACGAGAGTTTGCCATCTTCCAAAAGCTCGGTAGGCCGGATGCCCTGTATTTGAGCAATTTTTTCTTCGAGTGTCATGCCAGCCATCATCACCTCAATTCTCGCATTGATCTGCGGATTAGAGAAAGCTTCGGGTGCAACCTTAAAGGTCTCATTATTTTGATGTGGGCTACACGAAAAGAACAATACAGCAAAGCTGGCCATTAATAATATCTTCATCATTCCTAATTATTTTAACAATACGATTACTTAGTCAATATCCCCATCTTTATTCACATCAGTTGGTAGGCAATCACTATCCATATCACCCTCAAAACTACTGTATATAAAATCATCATCATAATTCAAAGGACTGTCGTATTGAGAATGGTTACAGAGCGGATAATATCAGGATCTCCATCATTCGTTTGATATAATCATCAACGATTGAAGATCAAAGCGCTCCTTGTACTTCAAATACAGTCGCATATTGGTTGGGCCTGTGCACAGGTACATTTAATAAGAGATTATCAGTGGTTTGATTAAACTCGATATCCTCATCACTTCCAATCATTTTGATAGATTGAATCTCCTTTGGTTGGTGTTTCGATGCTATTCCCAACGAAGGTAGTTCAATTTTTCCTTCGGCAGGATTCATCACCACCACATATAGTACATCACCCTTGGTTGTGAACCGAACCTCATTGTGCCCATAAGGCTGGCTGTCTTTTGTTCGGTTGTTGAACTGTTTGCTTTTCCTTTTCTTAAGTGCATCCAGGTCGGCATTAGCTAAATTAGATTCATTCGAGCGCTCATCAATAAGCCCTGTGTAAAAATTATCGCCATGCACTTTCCACGGTTTACTGGCGTATATGGCCTCACCATTTAACTTTAACCAGGACCCAAAATCATCTAAAATAACTTTATGCTCCGGAGGAATAGATCCATCCGGTAAAAGTTCAACATTCAACATAAAATTGCCGTTTTTACTCACCACATCAACTAATAATTCAATGGTACTTCTTGCATCATGCCGGGAGGGATCATCTTTTTTGTAAAACCAGTGGGTGAATGAGCAGATACTTTGCCAGGGTTCGGGGTAGATCTCCAGCTCTACGCCTTGCTCAATGTCATTCACGACTCCCGGGTCACCTCCCGGTATTTTTCCTGCGATAACTGCATTTATTTCACCATTTTTTTTCAGGTTATGATTATAAAATGTTCGAAAGGCTTCCTTTCCATAGTCTCCGTAGGGATATCCCCTTCCATCGAACCACATAAAATCCACATCATATTTTGTAAGCAAGTCCTTCATCCTAAGCAGCCAGTTTTGCTTCCAAGCTTTTTCCCATTCGGAAGTTCTCTTTTCCGGAGGCAGGCCATATAAGATCGAAGGATCCATACCTTCCCACCACGTACCTTTGCCGTCTTCTTTTGTCAGATACCCATCGTAAGGAACGCCTTTATATTTGCCTGTTGAATCTGCGCCAAAAGCAGACAGGCCCCACTCAAAAAAGCGTTCGTTGTGTGTGCTTACCCCAAAGGGAACATTGTATTTTTTAGCCGACTTGCAAAACTCACCAACAATATCTCGTTTGGGACCAACATTTACCGAATTCCATTCATGATATGTTGAATTCCAATTGTCGAAATTATCGTGATGATGAGCCAGGGCCATGAAATATTTAGCGCCCAATTCTTCCGTAAAATATTGCAAAAGGCTATCTGTTTCCAGCTTTCCGGCTTTCCAGGCATTGGCCACCTCTTTATAACCTGCTTCTGATGGGTGACCGAATCTTTTCAGGTGATACGAATAGGCATTTTTCCCAAAGGTTTCCCGGCCCACATCCTGCATGTACATGTGCCGTGCATACCAGCCACCTCCATATTCAGGAACAGCTTGAGGCCCCCAATGCACCCATACTCCAAACCGGGCTTTGGCAAACCATTCCGGTATTTGGTACTGCTTACCCAACGCTTCCCATGTAGGTTCTTTTTCTTGCGAGAAACAGGTTACACTTAGCATTATTATAACAAACAAAAACGGAATAGATTTCATCATTAAATTTTAAGCTTAAACTCATTTTACAGTTCCAAACAGATACTGGTTTCGCCCTTTTTAAAGTTATTGTTACACCCGGTTTGCCCTGCGTTGCAATTCGGAAGGTCGCATTTCGGTATGCACAGTTTCCGGCTTCCACAGTCTTTCCATCATTCCATCCTATCAACCTCAAATACGTCAAGCACACGCAATACTTTTACCGATCCGCTAGTCCATACATTTGGGAATGCCGGTCACCAATGAATTCTTATAGTTACTTTGTAGCAATATTTCAGCCACTCCGGCCGCAGTACCATAATTGGCATCAATTCGAAATACCATTCTGACCTTAAACCCGATTGCCGCAAGCCTGTGCAATACAATTATTCTGTATTGAAAATAAACAAAGCCCCCATAACACATCTAATATTTTCCTGTTTTCATATATGTACGTTTTTAAATTTTATTTAAAACTTACATTCTTCACAAACTCGTTCATTGTAACCTGTCCCTTTGTTACTTTTTTTCCGTCAAGAACAACATTATCGAACACAACACCATCTACAATATGTTTTTCGTCGTAACCAATTAGTTCCATACTCGCGTGGTCTTTAATAATATAGGGCTTCCAGTCTGAGCCATCCTGAAAACCTTTTAAAGTGGTATCAATTGGGGCAGAAGTAGCGATAATATCTTTAAACAGTACGTTTTTGATATGTCCCCGCTCTTTGGTTTTAGTCCATCGGGTTGACCCAATCCAACAGGAAATCAATCTGCGTGCTTCCTCAACTCTAATGTTTTGAAAGGTAACATCGCTAACCGTAGCAGAGTCGCAATGGTAAATACGCATTGCGGTTTCACGACCTACATCATGAATCACATCCATATCTTCGAAAAGTACATTACTGACGTTTTGGCGCAGCTCAGCCCCGATACTAACGGCATGCGCCAGTTCGTTCCATAACACGCAATTCCGTGCATGGATATTTTTGGCTTCTCCCTGACCGGTTCTCGATTTAACAACAATCAGGTCGTCAAGCGTGCGCAAAAAACAGTTTTCTACCAACACATCCCGGCTGCTGGAAATATCCACACCATCGGCATTTCCTCTCCAGCCAATTATCTTGATATTATCCACGTGAACATTTTTTGATCTCTTGATCGGAATGGTCCAGCGGCTGGGATCAAGAAATGTGACGCCTTCTATCGTTACATCGTCGCATTCTTCGGCTAAAAGCGTGTATCTTCTTTTTGCTCTGGGAATGGTTTCCTGTTCCACAATACCCCTTCCGCGAAATGATATATTATTTCCATTTAGCCTAAACGTTGGCAAATACCTCTGTTGGTTGGTGGACATGACCTGCTTCTCGTTTGGATCCATGCTACACCGCACATAAGCCCCTCCGGCGAGGTATACCGTTTGCTTATCGCCAACACTCAGATGAACGATTTCATGAATACCCGGTCCAAAATAAATCACGTTTGGATCATTAGGATCAGGGATATTCTCTTCCATTGGATTCGCAAAGATGTGAAGTGATTCCTGCCAGTCGCCATTCACCTCAACGGTAACATGCTTGGGATTGTCGATCGAGAATGATATTTTATTTCCCTTAACTTTGGGGATAACGCCATAAGATGTTGGCAGTATCTTTACAGAAGTAACTTTTTCTGGATACGTAACAGTAATACCAACTTCCGAATTCATATCAAAGGAAGCCAAAGAGGCATAACCAAACTCCGAACGTGAATGGTTCAAACGGGGAATTGGTTCTTTGGGAGGTACCTTGGTTTTATATACGGGTACGCCTTTCCCTTCAACAGTTACATTGAAAGCACTTGAAAGCTCAATGCCTTCAGGAGCAGGATAGATTTTTACCCGTTGTGTACAAGATGAGGTAAAAAAAATAGCAATAGTAGTGAAGACTACAATTGAAACCCTCTGAAACAATAAGCTGGCTTTACATTTATACATTAAATACATATTCACGAAATTGTACCTGCAGGTAATTAAATAACCGCTATCAAACCGCATATTTTAACCTACAATCAATGAAACTTTTAATTAATCTGTTTTATTAATACCACATTCCAGGGAAACAGTTCCCGTTTAACACTTACAACTCCATTTTCATCTGCGGTAATCAGTTCTGCTTTTAGGTTTTCAGCCATTCCTTTTAATACTTTCACTTGCTCACGTGTTGGAGGTTCTGGCTTACCCATTTTTTCCCAGGAATGACACACGTTACCATGATCTTTATCTAAAACCTCAATCTTAAACATCGCACCCGGTTTTAAATCGGTCAAAGTCAGATCGAGTTGCTTGGGTGAACCCTTACTTAGGTATTCGTAGCTTTTGTATCCGGCAGGAACTGATCCTTCGTTCTCTTTGGGATAGTTATACGCCAAAGCAACTACTTTACCATTACCCGAATTACGACTAACAAACAGGTAATCATCCTTATATAATTTTTCTTCGCCCAATTGATGCAACATGCGATAGGCATGATACGAAGGCTTCACTAAACCCTGAAAGTTGATCATCCCAAAACCGCCATGAAAAATACTAGCAGCCCCACCTTTTTCTTCAAAAATATCGGTGAAAGTCCAAAAAGCCAATGAGTTGGTTAAGCCAATACAATCCAGGTTCGATTTAACGATATAAGCTGCTCCCGGCAATAAATCGTGCATACGGTCTCTGCTGCTCGGGCTAGTATTCCACTCTGTTAAATGAATTTCCGCATCAGAATAGGCACTGTTTTCAACCGTGGACTTCAACCACTTTAAATCTTCAATTACCGATTGGGCATAACGAGTCAACCCTCGTCCTTTCCCGGTTTCAGGATTAAAGGCGTAATCTGTTGGGTATGGGTGCGTGGTAATAAAATCAACAGGTAGTTTTTCCTTTTCACAGTACTTTAAAAAGTCCTCAATCCACACACCATGCCACTCCAACAAGTTGATATCTTCAACCTCAAAAATTGCTTCAGATACATTGTTATCAATAATTTCAGCATCAAAACGAGCATCCGGCACAAAGTTACTGGTTGATGGGCCTCCAATTTTCAATCGTTCATCCACCGATTTAACAGCCAATGCCGATTGCTTATACAATTCGAAATACTGTGATTTTTTTCCATGGAAAAAGAAGGGATAAAGATTAGGTTCGTTCCATACCTCGAAATACCAGGTTAGTACTTCGTCCATTCCGTAGCGGTCAACCACATGTTGCGTAAAAGCCTTTATCAGGTCGTGCCATTGTTGTGCATAATCCGGCCCTGGAGTTACCTTTGCTTTCCACCAGAATACCGTTTTAGAATCTTCGGCAGCAAACTGTTTTGGAAAAAAGGCCAGTTCCACAAATGGACGGACATTCATATCCAACAAACGATCGAACACATCATCGATGTATTGCCAATTATAAACAAGTATGTCGTTTTGCGTTAATACCGGAAACATATCTTCATGAAACAGCCCGTGAAAACGGACATATTCAAACCCACAATTCAGATGTACTTTTTCCATTTGCTCGAGCCATCCTGCCCGTAAGGCTTCGTTGGCACGTCCTGCGCCAACACATTTACTCCAAAGGTGATCGAATTTTTCGCCCTGGGATGTGGCATTTACGGATACTGTATTTTGTGCACTTACCCATTGGGCAAACACTATAACTGCCAGTATAAAGCTATTCTTCAGTTGCATATGTTATTTTTTAAATGTTTTTTTACTAAAGCTAAGATAGGCACATTGAAGAACTTAAAATAAGGCATCAATCTCAAAGAATAGTATATGGGTTGCATAAACTCTTACCGTAACGTAATAACAGCTTCTTTAAAAATTAGACCATCTTTCTTTGATATACCCTGAATATTTACCAAATAATTTCCTTTCACATCACCATTGTAAAATTCAATGGTAGCTCTACCTAATGAGTCTGTCTTTACAGTATTATCCCATAGTACAGTTATTCTATTGTCAGGCACCGGGCTATATTTTTGTTTATTATTAGAATACTTGGGGCTATAGTATTTGCATACCCTACCGTAACGGCCCGAAGTAAACTTGTTCCTCTTTTCCTTGTCTGCCACTTTTACGTTTTTCCCTTTTAGCGTCCATAACATTAAGGCACCATCCTGCCCGCCACTATCTAATTCGGCTGATACCACGCTACCTTTAACGAAGGCTATCCCTTCAATCATATCACTTGATAGGTAGGCAATCTCAGTAAAAGTGGCATCTCTCAGTTGGACCCCGTTCAAGACGATCGGAATAGAAGCTAACTGCCCCCCGGAAGTATTCACCACCTGATCATTTTCGACCATGAGGCCGGCTCCCAATTGATAAATCATACTTTCCATGTCAAGGATTTCGTCTCCGAAATCTTCTTCTGTAAGCAAATGTGTACTTCCAGCACTGTAACTTTTAAGTGTTTCGGTAATCCTATTTCCAGTTTGAGAACCTACTACAAAAATTTCAGCTATGTATTTGGTATCCCAGAGCTTAAATAATGTATCAATCTCTCCCGGTTTTTTATACAAATCCACATTGCGGTGGTGCACATGCGGCAAGAGCTCATCATAGAATAATTGTACCACGCTATCCCGTATTTCCAGTTCCCGGTCTTCCATGGTAAGCTTCACTCTTGAGAATTCGTTTTTCCTTGCCGCAGAGATTATTAAAGTGGGACTCACTTTCTCAGAAAATTGCGGATTAACATAAAATCTACCATTCTCATCTGCTTTAGACTCAGACATGGTTATTCCTTTTCCAAAGCTAAGCACTTCAACCGGTGCATGTGGCACCACAGATTTGCCTTTGGTTACCACACCCCGGTAAAAATCATAATTATAATACTCATACTGAGGTTCAAGCTTGTGACACAATTCGTAGTACCAATTGTATTTTCTCCACCCATGGGTCAGCATCACCAAATCTGCTCTATATTCAATAAGTTTAGCATCAGTTTCCTTATCAAAATATTGTGCTGGCCGATACACCTGACCGGACAACTCTGACTTAAACAAGGTGTAATCCCTAATATCAGGAATCGGGGTCAAAGGATTAATCCCCTTGTCAATATGAGTGACTAAAACAGATAAGTTCGCATCTACTGGAAGGCTATCAGCTGTTAAGGTTTCCAATTTTATAACACCTTTGCTTCGGGTATGATAATTTTTATGATTCAGCTTAATATCAACAATTGGTTTTTGAGATGCTTCTATAAAAATTAACCGCTCTGCAAAAGGCGCTCCCCCTTTGTCAAACAAGGTAATCTTGGCAATGCCGTTCGGCAAATCTTTTTTCGCAAAAGAAAATGTATTCTCGTTTTCCAAATAAATAGATTTAGTACCTAATACAAATCCGTCCATCTGCCACACGGCCGTTACTTCCTCACTTCCTTTAAAATTTTTTGCCACTTTAAAAAAGGCATGCCCCCCTCTAGATCCCATATACGATAAGGCAAAACCTTTTCCCATAACTTCAGGAAACTCTATTTCGTGAGCATAATCAAGGGGCGACTTAATGATAAACTTGTATTTCTCACCTTTTTGCGGAATCATCATAAATTTGCCCATTCCCTGATGGGATGTGCTGAATTCAGTTACAGATTTACCTTTAGCATCTGTTATCTCACCCGAAATTTCAATAGGCCTGCCACGATCGTCAACACTTCTAAATGCCACTATTTGCATTAATCCGTCCACCAAATTACCTCCTTCGGGCAACAACTGTACATCAATAGCCTGGTGAACCGATAAAACATATGTATTTTCTCTAAATGGCGATTCAATGCTTCCTGTCTCGAAATTAATCTTTAAAGGCAAATTTTCGCTATTGGCCGATTCATACGGGAAGTTAAGATAAGCGATCCCTTCATTATTTGATTTTACCTTTCCTCTATCTATCTTTTTATCTCCGTCCAGGATATTATAGCTTAATTCCTGATTAGCGCAGGGCTTATAATACTTATCATAAGTTAGCACCTGCATTTCAACTTTTTCGTTAGGTCTATAGAACGTACGGTTAAAACCAAAAGAATAATTATAACTATTTTTTTTGTTGGTGATTATTTCTATTGTTGTACGAAAAATACAATCCAGATTCTGATTAAGCATATTGGAACTATAGGCAACTATTTCGAAGTTGCCCACCCCAATTGATTTAGTTATTGGAATTTGTCCCTCGGCAGTACCATCAAATATTAAAAACTGGGCAGACTCAACCACTTCTTTCTGGCTATTTAACAAAGCAACAATCATTGTCTGAGAAATATTACTTGCCTGTTGCAATGGCCCTTGAACGCTATACCCCTTAAACCAAATAGTATCCAAATCGCTATAAATGGTTTTATTAATATGCAGAAACAAACGCTGGCTTACAGGAAACGAATTAAGTTTTTTACTATGCAAATTACTAAACACTTTGTTTTCTTGAGCCTGCAGAAGAATACTAAAAAAGACAAAAAATAAAATTGATATGGTTATTGGGCGCATTGCTGTTTTGGGGTTGGTCAAATTGTAGAGTATCTGAACTGCACTGGCAATAAAATCATTTTGAACCTTTGGGATCGGTGACGTAACCTACTCCTTCTTCATCTATCGGATCGAGGTATAGTACTTTCTTTTTAAAATCGAATGTGCTACGAAAATGCTTTAAAAAACTATTACCGATCATGGATTGGAGCCCACTGGAAATATACAGTACAGGGTTGTAAATAGGGATATCGTGATTGATATATACCTGATCCTCTTCCACAGCCAGAATTTCAATAATATCTTTCCCATCAAGCGATATCTTTTGGGGCTTAATCCCTTTCTCTCTTCTATACCTCAGGTGTCTGGCATCGGAATAATTAGCCTCGTATCGGGAAATAAAAACCGGTGAAGATATTTCAATAACGGTTTCATTTACTCCTCCAAAATCATCTTTCACATCAACGCTTGGTATCTTATTCATGAAACTTTGAGTAAAATGGACAGAAGGCGTATTCTCCGGTATTTTAAATTCATGAAGATCATCCGCTACTTTGATGACCTTTTCATCATAATTAATCTGTACAATCTTATTTTTAAATATTTGGGGTCCCAACGTGCCCAATACAGGTTCAGGAAAAGCGTGTTCACCACGTTTCCCTATACTTTTATTCACCACAATTTTTTTCTTGTTGTGAATTAAAAAATCCCCTATTTTCAACATATTAAAATTATGAAACTTTTTTGCGGTGTCCATTCCCAGATCGTTTAACCGATACATCATATCTCCCCTTAAACAGTGACAACCGGATGTTTCAATAATAAAGAGCTGTTCATTTTCAATTCCACTCAATTCCACTTTAACCACCAGCTGTCCGGTAGGTAACTGAACAAAAGGTATTTCCAACACTTTTGAGAACAAACTGGATGAACCCACCCATAAGAAAATAAAAAATAATACTATTTGCTTCATCTTTGCCAAAATTGTTATCCCGACGAAAAGTATCTTTCCTAAATATCATATCGTATACTGCTGATAGTTTTAAGATTTAGATATCACTTTTTTACATCGATTTTTTTATACTAACTAAGATAAATAAAACTGAAGCGCTATAGTATAAAGACAATCTCAAAGAATAGTATAAATGTTGCAAGCCTTGAAAGATGACCGCTTATCTTTTAATATAAACTTCACGATAAAAAAACTCACGGACAAATTTGATTCACGCATTTGGGTTTAACCATATAGGGATAACCGCATTTACATTCACCTTCATGAACTATTGTGGATAAAGGGGGGGGAGTAAGTGCTAGTGAGTCTTATTATTTTCATCTAAGACTTTGCTGGGAGGATAACCAAACTGTTTTCTGAAACATCTACTAAAATAAAATGGGTCGCTAAAACCAACTTCATATGCCACCTCTGAAACATTATTATCCTTATTTTTTAACAAAATAAAAGCTTTCTTTAATCGTACCGTTCTAATCATTTCATTCGGTGACAGGTCAGTGAGTTCCTTTATTTTTCGATAAAGTTTTGAAGAACTAATGCCAAACTCTGAACAGAGAAGTTCTTTATTCAATTTCGAACTCATTATATTTTCTTCAATAAATGAGTTAATTTTTTGTATAAACTCATCATCGGCCTGGGAGTAAGAGAGCTGATCAAGATTCAAATCAGGCTCTGTTAAGTACCGTTCTTTTAACTTCCTTCTATTTTCCAATATATTTAATATACGAATCTTTAATAAGGAAGGATCAAACGGTTTAGAGATATAAGCATCTGCTCCTATTTTAAATCCTTTCTTCTGGTTTTCAATTTCAGCTAAAGCAGTCAGTAGAATTACCGGTATATGACTTATTTCATCATCATTCTTTAACTGTTTGCAAAACCCAAAACCATCCATTCGCTCCATCATAACATCAGAAACAACGATAGCCGGTTTTATTTTCTTTGCAACAACCAAGCCCTCTACCCCATCACAAGCTTCAAAAGTATGGTACTCATCCGCCAATATATCTACAATATATTTACGCAATTCCTCATTATCTTCAATAATCAAAACATGCACTTTATTTTCTAGAGGCAGTTCATCATTTTTCTTTAGTTCTTCACTTGATATTTTTGGAATTGAAGCATTCACCTTATATTCAAATATCTCATCACTTTGATAAAACTCTTTATTTATTGGCAGTTGAATATGAAATACAGAACCTTTATCAGCTTCACTTTCGAACCATATTTTTCCATGATGAATAGTGACCAAAGATTTTACGAATGAAAGACCAATTCCGGAACCCGTATTGTATTTTAATTGCTCCTCAACCTGGTAAAAACGATTAAATATTTTTTCATGTCTATCTTTAGGTATACCTACTCCAGTATCTGAGATAGATATATTTAGATAATGCGTTTCATTATCTTCATTTATATCTAAATACACCGTCACCTCGCCCTGTTGTGTATACTTAAAAGCATTCGAAAGCAAATTAAATATCATTCTTTCGTACTGATTGGCATCGATCCAGGCATTCATCCTTTCATGTTTACATTCAAAGGAATACTTGAGTTGTTTATTACTAGCCATTAACTGAAAAGACTCAAATAACTCATACGTATAATGTACTATCTCAATCTCTGAGACTTTTAGTTTAATCTTACCCTGTTCTGCTTTTCTAAAATCAATAATCTGATTTACAAGTTCTAATAAACGTGAGGCATTAGCATAAATAAGGTTATATTTCTTCAAGATTCCTATTTCAACATTTTTAAGCTCCCTTAACTGTTGTGCAGGCCCCAATATAAGGGTAAGTGGTGTTTTGAGTTCATGTGATATATTGGTGAAAAACCTGAGTTTTTCTTCATTTAACTTCTCATCCTTTTCTCGCTTAACTTTCTCAAAAAGCAAGTCCTGCTTCATCTTCACCCTAAAAATGATGATTCTCCTAATTTGGTAGAATAGAATGAAAAATAGCAAAAAGTAGATGATAAAAGCTTTGTACGTGTACCAAAAAGGTGGCAAAATTTTTATTTTATACTCTGACTCTTTACTCCAGTATCCATTATTATTTCTGGCTTTTATACTAAACTCATAATTTCCGGGCCTAAGGTTGGCATATTGTACACTACGCTGGCCTCCACCTGCACTAACCCACTCTTTATCATAGCCCTTAAGCTTGTATTGATATTGATTAAGTTTTTCGTTTACATAGGAAGGAGATGAAAAGAAAATTGAAAAATCGCGATTTTCATATTCTAGCTCAACCTGCTTTGAATAGTTGAAATTTTTATTCAGAATTACTTGTCCATTTATTTTTTCTCCTATAATTACTTCTTTATTATGAACTATAAATTTATCGATGATGGGTTCAGGCGCATAGGTATTTTCATAGATACCCGCAGGCGAAAAATAGACAATCCCGTTTTCGCCACCTAGATAAATCCTGGAATGATTAAAATACAAGAAACCTCTTTTATTATATATCGTGGATCTCATACCCGTTTTCACCAAAAAGAACTTCAGCTCTTTGTTCCATGGATTGAAACTAGCAATTTGGTTATAATTAATATTTAACCATATTTTACCCAACGAATCAACAGCCATATCTGTAATCCAAATATCCTTTAATTCTGCAGGTTGATCCATTTTTACAAAATCATCTATCTCCGGATCGTAATAATTAAGTCCTCGACGTGTAGCAGCCCATAATTTTCCTTCGTCATCAATGATCACATCTTTTATTTCACTATTCGACAATCCGATATTACTACCCTCAATGTATGCATAGTTTTTAAGTTCATTACTATCTCTTTTATATCTAAAAGCGCCAAAAGGAGTCGCAAACCATATGATACCTGAATCATCCTGAATAATTTTATTAATTCCTTGCAGATTTATAACATCAGGTTTTATTGTCACATGTTTTTTAGATAATAAATCATATTCCACCACACCTTTAAAATGTGATCCAATAATTAACTTCGAAGAAGAAGTCTTCAACATTGAAAATACGGGCGAATCGTCAATTCCAACATCAATAATTTCCTTACCTGAAGTTAAATAATCGTATTTTAAAACTTTACCATCCCACAAACCACAATAAAACTCAATTCCATCCGGCGAATAAATACTGGCAACCCGTTTTTCTTTTGATGATACTTGAATTAACGCTTTGTTTTTAAGTAGCCACAAGCCATTGGAGTGTGTTCCAATTAGCAAATGGTTGTCGCAGGTTTTTCCATAACTACTTACATCAAGTGACAAATCCTTTGCAAAATTCTGGCTTCTGATGCTCTTAAATTGGTTCCTAAAGGGATCGTATTTATCCAAACCATTCTCTGTTCCTATCCAAAGCACTCCAGATTTATCGAAAAACAAAGAGGTGACATAATTATTAACCAAGGATACTGGGTTTGACAGATCGTTAAGATGCCTCTCAAATTTATTTATTGAAATATCTTCTAACAAGTCACATACCAACAAACCATTTAATGTCCCCAACCAATATCTCCCATTAGGTCCTTGGGTGATACATCGAAAAAAATCAGGAGATGTATTCTTTTGCACCAGTGGTTCAAACTCATCTTTAAATTTGTTCTTTTTGAATAGCCCTTCACGTGTACCAGCAAATACATCAAACTTATGATCTTCATAGATAAAAAACACATCAGGATCTATGCTACCTCGATTAAGCGTAACGTTAAGATTATAATGCTTCAGGTTTTTGACATCATCATTTTCATCTAACTGAAAGGCATATACTCCCTGTTTAAAAGTTCCTACCCAAATAGTTTTATCCTGGGTTTGAATGATAGATCTCACATATTGTACACCTTCAATTTTAACAGGTACAAATATATCTTTACGTTGATTATAATAGCAGATACCATTTTCCTTGGTTCCAATCCAAATCCGGTTCTGATCATCAATACATAAGGATCTGATTTTATTACCAACAAGCTGATCGTTGCTTGAACCTGGATGAAAGGTTGTAAATGTTGAGGTAGGGATATGATATTTTGTTAATCCGTTACTTGTGCCTATCCATAAATCATGATCGTCATCAATTACCAATTGTGTAATGTCATCATCTTGCAAATAATTGGGATTATCAATTTCACCTGAAAATCCTTCGAAATCATAACCATTAAAGCGATTTACACCTCCAAAGGTACCAAGCCAAATATAACCCGTGCTATCCTGCAGAATGGCACGTATGGAATTATGAAAAAGTCCCTGCTCGTCATTATAATGCTCAAAACGAAGCTCTTCTGATTTTGTCGTCCATGAACAAAATAAAAATATCATTATTAGAAAAATTCTCCCCATAAATTTAAACAGTAAACTTCTTACAAGATAGGTAAAATCATATATTTAAAACTTCTTACCCATTTTAATATGCCTCAATTAATCCATCCACTTTGTGAAACCTTGATATTTCTTAATGGTTTTTGTTGTTCGAGGATAATTCAACTAATCTATAAGATCTGTAATCTCTCCTTTTTCCAAATCAACTAAAAAATGATCAGCAGGTGCGCCATTTAAAAAGTGATGCAATACGGTCGCAAAATTTTGAAAATCAACAAACATGGGACTTCGCTCGTTTATTTGTTTAAGAATAGCACTGTTTATAAGTTGATACTGCTGAATTCTATTCCAGCCAATATCTTTTATCGCCAGTTTATCGGCACTGCGGAGTCTATAAAAATCATAAATCATATCAAAACCCGTCCAGCTATCATATTCTTTTAATATTTTCTCTGATTCATTTAAGGTAGCTTTTGAATACATTAATAGATCTCTTCCCGATGACTTCAATAGGAAATCCTTAAAATCTTCAGGCCAATCACTTTTCAGAAAACGCAAGCGTACTAATTCACGTAAGTGCCAGCTGGTAAACTCATGATAAGTAGAGACTGTCAGAATATCTTTGTTCCAAATGTTGCCTGCTTTTATGCTATTTAAGTAGTCATGTTCTTTTTCGTACAACGGAAACAGCTCTTTAAAGCGAGGCACGGAATCTAACACAATAGTCTCGACCTCCATTAAATCTTTACTTTTAACCGTAAGCAATTTGTACGCAGGAACATACGCCGCCAAAGATGGAACTTGCACATTAATTAAACAATTCCCTTTCTCTGATTTACGAATGCCAGTGTCATTAATATGCATATGCCCTCCAAAATGAAGTTTTATACCTGCATTGGCAAAAATACGGGCTACATTTTCTTCGGGAACTCTGTGCATTTGCATTTTTCCTTCACCCATCAACTTTTTAATATGGGAGGTCGCATCATCGTTAAAATCAACCATGGGGTAATGACTAAATACAATTAGGGTTTTACCATATTTTTCGGCTCGTTGCGTTACTTCTTTTACCCATTCTATTAAATGCTTTTTATGGGTAAGGACGTTTTTATAACCAATGCTGGCACTTTTATAATTAGCCGGCACTTCCGGATTACCTTTTACTTTTTCGCTAGGCACGTACACATTGGCATCAATGGCCAAAAACCACACATCTTTCTCAGGTTCTACCAGATAGCTCACATCAGGGATAGGTGTATAATAAGGAGAAATTAAATACTTACGATGTTCAAACACGGCTTGCCGCTGTGCTTCCAGAAAATCATAATCATCATAAGCGTATTTAGTAAAAGGCGTTTCCCAATAGAGGTCTGTTTTTTTTGGAAAAAACCCAAAATCGTGTAAGCTTGCTATTATTTCCTTATACCCCATCTTACGAATATCCTGCGTAATGACCACTGGATGCTCATCCTTATTTTTAGAGATATACAGGCCTTCTTTACTCATTACAGTTTGTGATTTGCCTCCTTCTCCCATAAAATTTGTTTTCCCTGCATCAGTAGCATACGGACGAACAGGATCATGATTTCCTGTGGTTGCTAAAAAATGAATCCCATGTTTTTGAGTATACGTATCCAGAATACGCTGCAAACCACGAACGTTTATTGGCTGTCCATCGTCACTAAAATCACCGGGAAGCACCACGTACTTGACACCACGTTGCGCCACATCATCCAATGCTGCCAAAAAAGCGAAGTAATTTTCGTTGAAAATTCGGGTAGAATGCAACTGTGCCTGCATAGTACGCGCCAACACGTATTTTCCATTTCCGGGATTTAAAACACCTTTATAATCCGTATCATTAAAAGTTCCATAAACATCTTGCAGATGAACATCTGCCATAAAAGCAATTTGTAGTTGAGCACTTTGCTTTCCGTCATTGTTGTGACATCCTAAAACGACACAAAAGAGAAGACTTATTAATATATATTTTACGATATGGATCATATAGCTTATATTTTCAATTACTATTGTCTGGTAAGTATTTCTTAAGGATTAATCAAGCTCCTTTAGTCTCTAGCCGACGGGCTTTTACTTTTTTAAGTTCACGATAGGTTTAATTTTTATTGGCGTTCATGATTTCCGTTTCTCTCCAATTCTCCAGGAAAAAAAAGTAAACAAAAAATCCCGCCGCTGACATGAAAAAGCTAAAAACCAGCGCTCTTCACTAAAAGAAAAGAACTCACTACGTTCAAACAGCTTTTCTTTCTTAACGTTACGTTTGCTGATTTTTTTAACGCTTTTACATGAAGGCGGATTAGTTACCCCTACACGCTGCTCAATACAATTACTACCTACATTAATGTACATTATAAATTATCTTGAGATTTTTTTATCAGACACCAATGATTTTCAATCAACAATTTGATTCTGGAGGAAAGGCATAGCTCTTTTTCCAACCACCTAAATCAATTAATATCTGATCAATCATCACACCTGGATCAACCATCCATATTTTAAGGGTGTGTTTACCTGCTTTGTTCACAATTTGAGACACCGATTTCACCGAAGCATTTTTTAATACATTTTGCATCCACTCTTCGCTTCTTCCAAAGGTTTGAAAATCCACCACCACTGGATCAGCATCGTCAATTGAGACGGCACAACGCACCCCACTTTCGTGGTTGAATGCATGGGTAGGAATGGCTTGTAAGTGAACAGTAGCTTTACCAAAATTAAAGGTATAAAAGTCGTATTCCAATGCCGGACTGTTATTCTTGATAGATTGAATATTTGTTTGTGAATCGGCTGAATAAGGTAAGGCACTTACAACTTTGCCAGTATACCCCACTCCGTCATAAGTTTTCCATGTTGCCTGTTTACCAGCTATTTTAGCTGAATAATTTTCGGCATAAATGGAAACAAAACCTTTATCCTCAACCTTACCTTTATAATTCTCTAGGGCCTTAAGCTTTGGATTAAAAACGGAAACCCCAATGCTAATAGTGGTATCACCAGCAGCAAAAACGATGGCAGAATTCACCTTGTAACTTGGAGGAATCAACTGGTAATCGTGTCCTAAAGGCGCTTCTTTTTTATTTACTCCTACAGGAACCTTATCCCAATCGATGCTTACCCAAACACGTTGTTCCTGATTCTCATTATTTAAACTTCCTTCGTCTTTCGAAATATGTATCCAATCGGCTTTTGCAGATGCCTTCCAGGTGAGTTCTCCTTTTCCCTTTAAAAACACATCTACAAAATATTTACTTTGGGTATAAGCATTAAAAACGGGCAAAACATCGGCATAGGAGTTAATGATTTCCGTATTCACTTCCATCTCATAACTCTCTAAAGCCAAACCCAGTTGAGGTTTATTGCCTCGTACACAAATAGTAGTTGTTGGCTTAGAAAACACAGGCAGATGACGAGGTGACATACTCATGATATGATTCCACTTCCCGTTTTGTAGAATATTATTGAAGTAATCGGTTTCTTCTTGTATCTGATGGTATGCGTCTGTCGCTTTTTGTCCAAAATATGATGCGCTACTACGCCCTTGTTGAGCGGCAAATTTATTTTTATAAGCATATAGCCATTTATGATTTAAGTGAGCAGCTCCCATTACCGGATAATATACCAACTCATAGAATGCATCTTTTCTGTTATCTGCAATTTTTGGTTTCAACTTTTGGGTAGCATCCATTAATTTCTGATAAGCATTTATTCTTAAGCTCACTTCATCATTATAATGAATCTGGTTTAATTCAGTTTCGCCTGCTTTCGTTACAGGCTCAACCCTGCCCCAATCCATAAATTCAGGACGACGTTGAAAGGCCAATCGATAATATTCATACATCAAATTAGTAACTGGATTTGCATTATATTTACCAAACTCACGAGCCGCCCATTTTTCCATATGATTTCTCACGCCTTGGCTTTGTGAGAACGAACGCATGTTCCATGCCATATCTAAAAATAGCTCTATATTATATTCATGCGGTTTAATATCGCCACAATTCAGAATCCATAAATCACGCGATTGAAATTCATATGCTTTTTGCATCTCCTCCCACATTAACACTGGATTGGTAGAGTTAAGCCACAAATAATCGTGCGGACGTCCCCAATACGAAGTATGGTAATAAACCCCAGCTCCCCCCGAACACTTTTGTTCTTCAGCATTGCTTAACTGACGGATATATCCATAATTATCATCGGTCCAAACCAACGTGATATCCTCAGGCAGTTCCATGTCGTTTTGATAATAGTTTAACACTTCTTTGTAAGGAATAAAGATCTGAGGCAAATGATGAGCGGCCTTGCCTGTTTTCTTTTGCAGAATCTCTCGTTGATCAGTGACTACATCCTCCAATAATTGAACCTGAGCCTCTGTATCATCCTCACCTACAATCATAGGCGAATCGTGCTCTCCGCGCATTCCCATGGTATAGATACTTTCAAAATCGGAACTTTCTTTAGTCCTCGTTTCAAACATTTTTTTTATGGTTTCTGCATTCTTATCGTAACGCCACTCGCCCATGGTTTTACTATCCCATTCAGCATTGATATTACAAAGCATAGGTTCACAATGTGAAGTTCCCACAACAATGGCATAATCATCAGCTACTTGTTTATTTTCAGGATAAGAATAAAACGGTTTGGTACATGAATGCATAGCCGGCCAAATTGTATTTGCCCGTAAACGCAACAATAGTTCAAACACTTTAGCATAGGTTTTGGGGCCAATATCTCCTGTTTCAGGTTCGTAATTTAACGCTGCCCATCGCTGCAATCCCCAATCTTCATCATTCAAAAAAATTCCTCGAAATTTAACCGATGGAGAACCGTATATCCTATTCTCCATAGAAATATTCAATTCACTTTTTTTATTGGGAGTTACATCTGCCCACCATTCCCAGGGAGAAACACCGATCATTCTGGAAATTTCCAACAAACCAAAAGCAGTTGCCCGTCGATCACTTCCTATAACTACCAGCGCTTTTTCAATTCCTTTAACTGGATTTTTAACAATCTCAATAGAGTAGGTCTCCCAATGAGATTTCACTTTGCTAACATCAATTTTCATTTCGGAGACTAATTGATCGACAAGTCTACTTTCACCAATGGTCCCTGCAATAATTCCTGCTTTATCTAAATTCGGAGTAACACCTACTCGCTTTCCGCTCACTTTAAATATATCACTGGCTAAAAGATCAGCCGCTATCTGAACCACCTTGGCATCTTTTTTATCAACCACGATATCTATAACCTGATTTCCATTCACCAATGGAAAGATATCACTCTTCTGTCCTTGCACACCTGTAGCAACAATGCTAAACAATACCACTATTGCTAAAATCTTACATTTATATCTATACATGATGTATTACTTTTTAATTCTTTCGTATGTATTGTCCTCAAACACTACTTTAAAAGATGAATTATATAATGTTGAGGGGATATAATAATCCGTTGAAATTACCTGAGCTCCCGATTCTTTTGCTTTTTCAAACCTGGTATAATCCAACGTCCTGGATTCCTTTGTGGCTGCATCGGCGCGCGTTCTGACCAGATAACCTTTTTCAACCAAACTTTTTATATAATCGAAATCTCTAATCGGGTTATTAATGATTCTAAAAGCAGCTTCCGGATTTCCTTCAGGACTGTTCACAAAAAGCACTCTTCCTTTTAAACCAGCATGTCCTTTCAGGTAACGGTCTATTTTTTCTTCATTCTCGTCCAGCACAAACAAAAACCTACCTTTAACCTCTTCTAAATCAGGCCAACCTAGGGTTAATACAGCTTCTTCCAGGCTTTCATAATCTCCCCGAACAAAGTCTGGTGTAATCAAGTCCTCATCCGCAAAAACAGATCGAATTTCCTGATCTAAACTGTCAAAAGCTTCCTTAGTAAAATGAAGCGGATCGCGAGTCCCCTCAACTTTTTGATCTTTGGTATTCATCAATACAAAAACCGGGGTATGGTTTCGATTTTTATCCGACCACCTTTTCATCACCTTGAGACAGTCCTTAAATAAAAGGTGATGACTTCTGAAATCGACATCCTGAATATGAAACATCTTTAAACCTGGTTCTGACAACTTATTTTCCTCATCATATGCTAAAGGCGTGTCTCCATTCGCGCGAATCACATCCAAACCTTTGGGATTTGAAAAATGACCACCATTAGGATCAAAAAAAACATCCAACTCTACGTTTCTCAATCCCAAATTCAATTGTTCCAAAATTGGAATATGTGCGTATTGTAAAGATATTGCCTTGGCAGAATCCATTTGAAACAAATAATCCCAAACTGGTTTTTCAATGGCAATTTTGTATGAATTATGGCTACCGATGACTTGCACATCGTTCAAACCAGTTTTCGGTTTGCAACATGAAAGCATGGATAGTGTAATTATAAAAGTTATTAACAGAACTTGCTTCTTCATTTTAATCTTTTTAGAACTTCACAGCATTTGCGTTAGTAATGCTTTAACCCTTTTCTTAGGTTGTGAAATTACATTTGCATGGCAATAATGGCATGAATAAAACGATCACAGGTATGGACAAATCGTTCAAGGTGATTAAATACCTGGAAATAGATACATTTTTACTTCTTTCTAAACTGACTTGCTGTCATCCCTGTATTGCGTTTAAAAAATTGATTGAAGTTAGCCGCTTCATTAAACCCTAAAATATCAGCTACTTCTGTTATCGATCTATTTTTCTGGTGTAACAATGATTTGGCCGACATTATTTTATATTCAATAATTACTTTTTGCGCACTTTTGCCCGACGCTTTCTTGACACATTCACTCAAATAAATAGGACTAATATTCATCATTGACGCATATTCTTTGACTGCCATAAATGTGTTGTTACTAGCATGAATGAGCTGTTCGAATTTAGCCATAATTGCATCATAGCGGTTCATACTGATGATGCCATCATCATTTTGCGTGATTCGTTTTATTTTATACAATAGAATCAGTAGTAGAGATCGAACGATTTCAAGATGATGCATTTTATCAGCTCTTGATTCTTGGTAAATCTCTTTGACAATGCTTAAAATTTCAGTAAAATCATCATCTGCCAATTGGTATAAGGGCAAAGTATGAATCTTAAAGAAAGGGAATTCATTTTGTACATCGTAGGAGTTATTTAGTGTTTCAAATAGCGTAGCTTTAAAGTGAATTATATATCCTTCGTCATCATCTTTTTGAGGTTTCTTTCCGTAGTTAATGGTTTGATAAGGAGAGACAATAGCCAAACTATTATTCCTTTTTTGCAAGGTTTGTTCCCCAATTTTTATCTCCACAGTATTATGAAGTAAAACGCCTATTTCAAAAAAATCTCTTTTATGAGGTTCTAAATAGATTTCATCAGGTTCTATGTCTTTACTACTATCTTCTTTTATGGATCGAATATAAAAGCGATTCGAATAATCGTTACATCTTTTCTCCTTATTTAAAAAGTAGTCCTTTATGTTGTTGTATATCTTCATTCTCTTTCCAATTTATTTTCAAAGGTAATGTAAAAACCTAAATAGTAATCTATTTTACCCAAATTACAATTCATAATTAACTATTAAAACACACTACTTTTGCTTCCAACAAATAAAAAAGTCAAGCTATATCAAGCTTGGTTATATGACGAATAAAATAATAGCTATGAATACACAAATTAAAAAATTAAAAGGTATCATCTCACTGTTATTAAGCATAATTGTACTCGCTTCCTGCAGTCAAAAGCAAGATGATAGAGCTAGGCGGACTCCTGAGCTATCGGTAATGGAAGTAAAGCCAAGTACAGAGGAGTTCTACGAATCATATTCGGCTACCATAAAAGGGAAACAAGACATTGATATTCGCCCGCAAATAACGGGGTTTATCACTAAAGTAAATGTGGATGAAGGATCAATCGTAAAAAAAGGTCAGGTGTTGTTTCAAATCGATGAAGTGCAATATGAAGAGGCTGTAAACGTAGCGAAAGCCAATGTTGCAGTTGCTGAAGCTAATGTTGCTACAGCTAAACTAACAGCTCAAAACAAAAAATCTTTAGCAGAACGAAATATTATAAGCGCTTATGAACTTGAACTTGCACAAAACGAATTGGGTAGTTGTAATGCTCAACTTGCCGTGGTAAAAGCGGAATTAGTGAGTGCTCAAAAAGATTTATCCTACACACGCATAACGAGCCCTACTGATGGTGTTATCGGGAAGATATCATATCGTGTTGGAGCTTTGGTAAGTCCTACAATGTCTGATGCTATCACTACGGTTTCAGAATTCACAACAATGTATGCCAACTTTTCACTTACAGAGAAAAAACTTCTTACCCTGGCTAAGGATAATAATTTAACAGTAGACATCATCAAAAGTCTTCCTAAGGTACAATTGAAGATGAGCGATGGAGTTATTTACAGATATTTAGGAACGATTGAAACCATTAGTGGAACCATTGATGAGACGACAGGTGCTGCCAGTATTCGGGCAGCCTTTCCCAACGAAGATGGAATTTTACGTAGCGGTGGTACAGCTTCTGTTATTCTGCCTTATGCTCTCGATAGCTGCTTGTTAATTCCACAAAATGCCACTTATGAGATTCAGGACAAAATATTCGTGTACACCGTAGATGAGAACTCAACAGTATTAAGTACCGAAATTGAAATCTATCCACTAAACAACGGTAGTCAGTATGCTGTAACAAAAGGATTATCAGCAGGAGATAAAATCGTAATTGAAGGTATCAATTCCTTAAGCAGTGGTTCAACTATTCAAGTAAAATCTGATACATTATAAATCATGAAATTTGATAAATTTATAACTCGGCCTGTTTTATCTTCAGCAATATCTGTTTTTATTGTCATTTTAGGGGTACTGGGATTATTTTCCCTACCTATTACCCAATATCCCAGTATTGCACCACCAACTATACAGGTATCGGCCACTTATACAGGAGCCAATGCGCAAACCGTGCTCAATAGCGTGGTTGCTCCTTTAGAGGAGGAAATCAATGGTGTTGAGAATATGTCCTATATGACTTCTACGGCAACCAATAGCGGAACTGCCTCAATATTGGTCTATTTTGAGCTGGGCACCGATCCGGATATGGCCGCTATAAATGTGCAAAATAAGGTAAGCCAGGCTGAAGGATCATTACCTTCTGAAGTCACCAAAATTGGGGTGACTACCAGCAAACGTCAATCGAGTATGTTGATGGGTTTTGGTCTTTATAGCGAAAATGATCAATATGATTATTCGTTTTTAGAGAACTATGCCGATATCAATTTAATTCCACAAATCAAACGGATTAGTGGCGTTAGTGATGTTTTCATTACAGGATCAAACTACGCCATGCGTATCTGGTTGAAGCCCGATGTAATGGCACAATATCACCTTATGCCCAGCGACATAACAACAGCACTCGACGAGCAAAACATCGAAGCAGCTCCCGGACAATTGGGCGAACAGGGGAATCAAACATTTCAGTATGTGTTAAAGTACAAAGGTCGTTTGCAAAGTGAAGAAGATTTCGAAAATATTGTTATTTCGGCTACCAAAGATGGGGAGGTACTACATCTAAAAGATGTTGCCAACATAGAACTGGGACGTTTATCAAGTAGTGTTACGTCAAATATAAACGGACATCCTGGCGTCACTGGTATGGTTTTCCAAACATCGGGTTCCAATGCGATGGATATTAACAATAGTATTGCAAGTTTCTTAGAAGAAGCAGAAGCAGATTTCCCCGATGGTGTAAAATCGGCTATCATGCTGAATACCAACGACTTTTTATACGCTTCGATTTGGGAAGTAGTAAAAACACTGCTCGAAGCTTTTCTATTGGTTATCCTGGTCACGTATGTCTTCCTGCAAAATACCCGTTCCACACTTATTCCTACCATTGCCATACCTGTTGCCTTAGTGGGTTCGTTTTTTCTGATGTGGGTATTCGGCTTTAGTGTTAACTTGCTTACCTTATGTGCCATGGTACTTGCCATTGGTACGGTGGTTGATGATGCCATTATTGTGGTGGAAGCGGTTCAGGCGAAAATAGATGCCGGCTACACCTCGGCGCGTCAGGCTTCTATAGATGCAATGGGTGAGATATCCGGTGCTGTTGTTACATCCACTTTGGTGATGATGGCTATTTTTATCCCCGTTAGCTTTACGGGTGGAACAACAGGTATTTTCTTTAAGCAGATGGGATTAACCATGGCATTTGCTATTGGTATTTCGGGGATCAATGCACTTACCTTAAGTCCTGCGTTGTGTGCCCTATTGCTAAAACCTTCGGGTAAACATGGCGAAAAGAAGACTTCTTTTGCACAACGCTTTCACACCGCTTTTAACGATAACTTTAAACGTTTAACGAATAAATATAAAAAAGGAGTAGGCTTCTTTACCGCTCACAAACTGATGAGTGGCTCGCTTGTTGGCATCGTAATTATTGCTTTTGTGGTTTTATTGCGTATCACTCCCACTGGCTTAATTCCCAACGAAGATCAGGGAACTATTTTTGGTGCTCTTGCTATGCCCGTGGGAACGTCATTGGAAGAGACTACAAAAGAAATGGCCAAGATATCGGAGATAGTACAAGGCATTCCTGCCATCGAATCGTATTCCATAAGTAATGGTTATAGTCTTCTTGATGGTTCCGGTAATACCTATGGAAATCTAATGTGTAAACTAAAAGACTGGGACTTGCGAGGCGATGGAGAAAGTGTAGATGAGATTATTGCTCAGCTAAACAGAGAAACAGCCAAAGTCGTTAAAAATGGGAACATGATGTATTTAGCGCCTCCTATGGTCGCAGGATATAGCGTAACCAATGGCTTTGAATTGAAGTTACAGGATAAAACAGGTGGTGATCTAAATGATTTCGAAACGGTCGCTAAGGATTTTATACAGCAACTTAATGAGCGACCCGAAATAGAGAGTGCACGTACTTCTTTTAGTGCATCGACACCGCAGTATATGGTCGATGTGGATGTGGAAAAATGTAAAATCGCCGGAATCAGTCCTGATGTCATTTTATCTACATTGGAAGGTTATTATGGTGGTATTTATGCTTCTAATTTCAACCGATTTGGTAAACTATACCGTGTGATGATTCAGGCAAGTCCGGATTATCGTACCAATACCGAAAGTTTGAATAACATTATGGTGCGTAACGGAACGGAAATGGCACCCATATCGCAATTTGTAACGCTTCGAAAAGCGTATGGTCCTGACAACATTAACCGCTTTAATATGTACACCTCAATTGGTATAACAGGTTCGCCTGACGGTGACTACAGCTCTGGAGAAGCCATTAATGCGATCAAAGAACTGGCAAAAGAGCTACCCACTGGTTACAGCTATGAATTTTCAGGAATGACACGTGAAGAAAGTAGTACCGGTGCAAATTCTACTGCCTATGTTTTGGCTATTGTATTTGTGTTTATCTACTTATTGTTGAGTATGCAATACGAAAGTTACATACTCCCCATCACTATCGTGCTTTCAATTCCAATGGGATTAGCAGGTAGTTTATTGTTTGCCAATATTATGGGAGTTGACAATAACATTTATCTGCAAGTAGCGCTCATCATGTTGATTGGATTAATTGCTAAAAACTCCATCTTAATTGTGGAATACGCCATTGAGCGCCGTCAAGAGGGATTATCGATTATGGAAGCTGCTATTGAAGCTGCAGCAGCACGTCTTCGTCCTATTATGATGACTTCGCTTACGCTGATTGTTGGGTTAATGCCCATGATGTTTGCAAGTGGAGTAGGCGCCAACGGGAATAGTTCTTTAGGTACAGGTGTTATTGGAGGAATGCTTATTGGAATGATTTGCCAGATATTTATTACACCTGCTTTGTTTGTCATCTTCCAAAAATTTCAGGAAAAATTTAAACCCTTGAATGAGGATTTTAGCCAAACTACTACAGGTAACGCAAGTATCACACAATAAAAAAATCAAACAACCATGACTTGAGAGTTAAAACACAAAGGGGAATGATTAAAGTTCTTTGTCTTGTGTCTTGATTCTTGTGTCTTGGTTCTAATTATAATAAGATGAAACGAGCATCACAAAATTTGCCACACAGGAGGATGATTAAAAGCGAGTTCCATGAGTTACCACTGAAAACAAACAATTTTAAACGAATGAAAAAGATAATCATATATTTTATCGGCATAGTACTGCTAAGCAGTTGTTCGGTATATAAAACCTTCGAAACACCAGAAGTCACAACAGAAAATCTCTATCGCGACACAAGTTCGGTTGATGCTGTAATGCCTGAGGATAGTGTGAATTTAGGAAATCTTCCCTGGAGAGAACTATTCACTGACCCACAATTACAGGCGCTTATTGAACAGGGACTGGAAGCCAATGTAGATTTACAAACGGCATTGCTTCGTATAGAGCAAGCAGAGGCATCACTTTCATCGGCGCGTTTAGCTTACACACCCGATTTGTCCTTTTCGTCAACGGGTACACTATCCGACTACGATGGGTCAACTACAAAATCATATGAATCAGGGCTTTCATCAAGCTGGCAGATTCCCTTGTTTGGCGGTTTACGCAATACAAAAAAAGGAGCTGAAACGACATTGGAACAAAGCCAGGCGTACAAACAAGCCGTCCAAACTCAGTTGATTGCCACCATCGCAGATAATTACTATTATTTATTGATGCTCGACAAGCAACTGGACATTACCGTTAAAACAATCTTAAGCTGGGAAGACCGAATCGAAAGCATGCGGGCTTTAAAAGGAGTAGGTATGACCAATGAAGCTTCCATTACGCAAAGTGAAGCAAGTTATTATGCGCTAAAGACCTCCTATTCCGACTTACAACAGTCGATACGTGAAACGGAGAATGCGCTTTCGATCACCTTAGGGCAAGCACCTCAGGCCATAAAACGGGGCGAGTGGCAAACAATTAAGCTTCCAGAGCAGATATCGGTTGGTGTCCCTTTACAAATGTTAGCGAATCGCCCGGATATAAAACAGTACGAAATGGCCTTGGCCACAGCTTTCTATAACACCAACGTAGCGCGATCTGCCTTTTACCCCAATGTTACGATAAGTGCTTCTGCAGGGTGGACCAATAGCAATGGCGGAATCATTGCCAATCCCGGGGAACTTTTATCCAGTGCCATCGGTTCGTTAACGGCTCCAATTCTTAATCAAGGGGTAAATAAGGCAAATTTAAAAATAGCAAAGTCTCTTCAGGAGGAAGCTTTACTTGATTTTAAACAGAGCCTGTTGAATGCCGGCAGCGAAGTGAGCAACGCTCTGTTTCAATATTCTACAGCCATACAGAAACAAGAGGATCGTAGCAAACAACTGGAGGCTCTAGAACGTTCGGTGCTCTATACACGTGAGTTATTTCAATTGGCATCATCAACTTATTTGGAAGTTCTGACAGCTCAGGAGGATTTACTGGATGCACAACTATCTGAAACGAACGATTGGTACGATCAGGTGCAATCGGTCATCAATTTGTATCAGGCCTTAGGTGGAGGACGAGAAAAATAATATTTGCCTCATAATTTTGTTTTAAGATGAACGATGCAGGTTTTAAAATAAACATTGATGAAATAGAGTTTGTTTCCTTGCATTTCTCCAATGGCGAGTCAATAAGCTATCGTACTAAAGAGTTCAAAAGAATATCTTTAGATCTTGCATTAGATTTAACGTTTTGCTTTGCTGTTATTAATGTTGCAAACATATCACGACATTTAATAATTAAGGATATTGAAAAGCTGATTAAACTTTTAGATGTGTAAAATATTATACCATGAAGTCAATTATATCTTTTTGTATACCAATTAGCATGTCGCACCTATTAACCTACCTATCAATTACATAGTTATTATTTGAATTAATCAATTATGAGTACCAAACAATATTCACTAAAAGAGAGCCCAATATTTAAGCTACTCTTGGTTTATGCAGGTCCTGCTGTTTTAGGTCTTTTAATAAATGCGCTTTATAATATTGTTGACCGTATTTTTGTGGGGCAGTTTGTGGGGGCTGAGGGTCTGGCGGCAGTGACTTTAGCCTTCCCGGTCTCTCTTTTTCAATTTGGTTTTGTCCTTTTGTTCGGCAGCGGAACGGGAGTTTTAATCTCAAAATATTTAGGTGAATCACGTCCCAAAAAAGCAGAAAAAGCACTTGGAACGATGATGGCTGGTCTGTTAATCACCATTATTTTGTTTACTTCTGCCGGATTATTATTTTACAAACCTTTGCTACAGGCCTTTGGTGCTCAGGGACAGCTTTCCGAATTAGCGGGCGAATATCTGCAGATAATCATCTTTGGGTTTCCCTTTGCCTTTTTTATTGCGCTGGAGTTCACTTGCCGTGCCGAAGGAAACCCACGCTTACCCGCTTTCTTAATTTTAATTTCATCGCTTATAAACGTTTCCCTGGATCTTGTATTTATGAAATATCTCCATATGGGGATTCGTGGAGCCGCTCTGGCAACAGTTATTGCACAGAGTGTAAATGCCATCCTTTTGCTCCGATACTACGTTGGTGGTAAAAGCCTGATTAAAATAGAATGGAAAAATATTAGGTTGCAAAAAAACATGATTCTTTCTATTTTTTCCCTGGGTTTAGCTCCCTTTATTATGGATGTTTCCGGAAGCATCCAAAATATATTCGCCAACAATTTGCTGCTTCAGTCGGGTGGAACTTTTGCCGTTACAGCCATGGGAATTATTTTTAGTGTAAATGTTGTTTTTATGATGATTGCTCTGGGAACCGGCGATGGTATGCAGCCCATTGTAAGCTTTAACTTTGGTGCGAAACGCCCCGAACGCAGTCGTAAAACCTTATTTTATTCCATGGGCTTAGTCGGTCTAACCGGAATTATAGGATTGATTGTACTGGAACTGTTTCCCAATTTAATCATCGGGATTTTTATCGATGGTAATGAGAATGTTATTAATGTTGCCCGAATAGCTTTACGCATTTTCGCTCTATCCATTCCTTTTTACATGGTTCAAATAGTGGCTACGCGTTATTTTCAAGCGCTACACAAAAAAAAGATTGCTGTCTTCTTCGCCATTCTAAGACCTGTTCTTCTGTTTATTCCCATCCTGTATAGCTTAAACTGGCTTTGGGGCTTAAACGGTATTTGGATTTCTTTTGTGATAAGCGATAGTTTGGCTTCTTTAATTTCCTTGCAATTTATCCGGAAATATTGAAATCTATTCGAATAATCAATAACCTCTTTGTTCTTTATACTCACATTTTTTCATACAATCAAGAATTACAATAAAACACCTGTTTCTCAATCACTAAATTTTCATATAGCTTTTTTTGTTCTTAAAAGCTGATAATGGTTCGTTTACAACCGATAAATTATTCATATTTACTTCCAAATTATATGCCGCCTAACATATTTTATACGTAAATTTGCCCAGTGAAAAATTTAAAACAAATCCATTTGCCGATTGACAAATAGATAAACACCACAAAATCGGGTTCGTAGCAGACATTCTTCTGCCTATGCATAAGTATCTAATAATGTATGAACAGAGTATGGATTAAGAAACACAGAATAAAAACTGTGATTTTTTCAATCTTCTTCTGCGACCACAAGTCAACACGTAAAATAGTGATAATACAAATTTGCTCGTAAAAATTTATAAATAATTATACATATGAAATACAGAAAATTAGGGAATACTGATCTTACTCTTTCAGCCATCACATTTGGTTCTTTTGCTGCTGGTGGCTGGTTGTGGGGAGGCACGGAACAAAATGAATCCGTAAAAGCGATAAAATCCTCTTTTGATTTAGGAGTAACCTCTATTGATACAGCTCCGGTATATGGACAAGGATTCAGTGAACAAATTGTTGGTCAGGCAATAAAAGACATTCCCCGAGATAAAGTACAAATTCTCACTAAATTTGGAATGCGTTGGGACTTAGCAAAAGGCACACACGTTTTCAAAACAGAAGATAACAATGGCAAAGCTATCGATATTTACAAATATGCCGGTAGAGAAAGTATCATACAAGAGTGCGAAGCTAGTTTAAAGCGCTTAGGTACCGATTATATTGACCTTTACCAACTACACTGGCCCGATGTTACCACTCCTATTGAGGAAACAATGGATGCACTTAACCAACTGATCAAAGAAGGAAAGATTCGTTATGCTGGTGTTTGTAACTACAATACAGAACAGTTTGCCGAAGCAGAAAGATACATCAATCTGGCTTCGAACCAAGTTCCTTACAGTATGGTATTGCGCGATATCGAGAAAGAAATCGTTCCCTATTCTCTTGAAAACGGGAAAGGAATTATTGCTTACAGTCCGCTTGAAAGAGGATTACTAACCGGAAAAATGAAACCAGGTTATAAATTTGGAGAAGGCGATCAACGTGCAACAAGAGCTTTTTATAAAGATGAGAACCTTCGACGCACCAATGAATTTCTAGACAAAATCAAACCCATTGCCAATGATAAAGGATTGAGTCTGGGTCAGCTGGTTATTTTATGGACGCTGGAACAACCTGCCATTTCGATTGCTTTGGTTGGAGCCAGAAATGCGGAACAAGCTATTCAGAATGCAAAAGCTGCTCAATCAAGTTTAACAAAAGAAGAAGTTGAAATTATCAACGGACATTTGAATCAATTGGTTTTGGTCCCATAATTACAAAAATGAAAAGACTTTTGTTGTGTGAGCGGATCCGCTCATTCATCGTGCTAAAGTTTTGTATTTTTTACAACTAAAAAAAAGGATGTATTCAAGCAATACATCCTTTTTTGGTTACAACTTAACTTCCTAATTCAATACCAATGGTAAAAATTGAGGGTTGGGTTATTTACAACTTTTCAGATATTCCTCCGCAAATCGTTTACCCAATATTCTCTGGCTTTCAGCATTAAAATGAGTATTATCTCCCCTGTGTTTTAAATCAGAGCTATGAATGATAAAAGCATGACGATCTCTGGCAACGTATTTTTTAATCTGTTTATTAACCTGCATCCTTCCTTCATGCTTCTTTAAATATATTCCAAGCTCACCAATAAATATAGGTAAAGACTTATTATCGGCATATCTTCTGAACTGCTGAAATAATTGAGTCATACGCTTTTTGTGAAGCGGAATGCGATCTTCTTTTGCATCACTCTCTCCCTGATGCCATAAAATTCCTTTTAGTGTTCCATACTGCTTTGCGAACTCCACTTTATTCCGAAAATTGGTAAGTAATTGTACATCCCGATGTATTGAATCTCCTAACCACTGACCAATAGAACTGCCTCCAACAGCTGTGTGAATAAGTAATATCGAAACACTATCAGGTACACTTTTTAGTAACTCTTTTCCAAACGACAAACCACAATCTAATCCTTTCATAGTAGGCTCATGCATGTTTAAAGGTTCTTTAGCCAGTATTAATTTATTGTTTTTGTTAATGGTAAAAACTCTATCCGAAGCAATGGTATCTTGTGGTTCAACCTGACCACGACCAGCCATATTAGATTGACCAGCCATCATAAACACCCATACATTTTCTTTTTTAGGTACGTTTTCTACAAACTCTGTGGTACGCGGAAAGTTTCGCACTCTGGCATAATTTTTCAACTCATTAGAATTAACCATCCGCTTCATCCAATCTTCTGCCAAGCCTGGCCACCTTTCCGCAGCTTCGTTGCCCGGACGCAATCCATAACCATGTCCTCCTTTATATTGATAATGCAACTCAACTGGCACATGATAATCTCGAAGTGCTCCAGCCATTACCAAAGAACTGTTTCCATATTTATCATCTGCTGTTCCGAAGATAAAACAAGGAGGAGTATCACTGCTTACTTTCAATTCAGGAGTAATACTTCTTTTTTCCCCTTTATCTAGATAAGCAGGATAAATCAACAAAGAAAAATCAGGTCGACTCGACAACTGATCAATAGAATCTACTTTGGAATATGTATCTTGATTAAATAATGTAGATGCTCGAGCACACAAACTTCCTCCTGCTGAAAACCCCATCACACCAATCTTATTCTGATTCAGATTGTAGATATCAGCCTTGCTGCGCACGTACCTAATCGCTCTTTGAATATCGTTTAATGCGCCTAGCTGTTTTTGGGGTACGCGATATTGCAAAACAAAAGCCGTATACCCAAGTGTGTTTAACCATTCTGCCACTTCGTACCCTTCTTTATCAACCGCTAGGATATTATAGCCCCCACCTGGGCATACAATAATACTCGCACCTGTCTTGTTTGGTTTTTCCGGCTTATAAACTATTATTGCAGGATTGGTTACCTCGGCCAGGCGAATTACATTGCCACTCGAATTATTCGACACAACTGCAGCTTGTTTTTCTTTCAGTTCACCAGGTACTTTGTTTGGCCATAGGTAGAGTGTGTCTCTTGTTTGAGCCTGGGTGAATGATATATAGAAAACTGCAAGTACTAAAAAAGTTAATCTCATTTTTAAAAATTATAATCTTTGATTAATGATTCGTTCGGCCGCAAGTTACGGAAACCTTGAATTTATATTTCGGTTAAAACCGATTCCCAATACGTAAATCTGCATGGCATAAATCCCATGCCTGGTTATAAAAACATTCATTCAAACATCCATAACCAGCCTAACCATGTACTCAATATCCTAATATAGGATAACGGACAACAGAAAAACATCAGGGCAAACGCATTTAAAGATTCTTCTTAAATTTTTGTCTCCCCACACCCTTTTATTCCCTGAAGGGACCCGAGCGCAAGGACTCCTTTAGGAGATTAAGAGGTGTGCGATGGGAATATTTGTTTAAATGTAATCACCCTCAGAAAAACATACCAAAGTTACTTTAATTCAAAACCGATATTAACGCTTAGTTATTACCATATTTACACCTTCTTTAAGCCTTACAATTTTACTATTCTTACGAACTTTGCGATCGTTAAGCAAAACTTTCATCTTACTGTCTGGTAGTATAAATTCCCCGCTCATACCTTTGGGTAACTTAATTTCGTAGATCTGCTCATTCCTATCCGATTTAATGTACTTAGCCTCAATACTTCCTTTTATGGTAGGAACTTTTATTTCTGAAAATTGTAGGTTCGTCAATTGAGGCTTAATTTGCATACTGGCAAAACCTGGTGTTTTGGGAGTTATTCCCCATAATTGTCGTGTAATAACATTTAAAGGAGCAGTTCCCCATGCATGATTCCAATCCGAATTGGGTTTGTATTTCATATCCCAGGCTTCCAGCGCCATGGTAGAACCAATTTCAATCATGTTCCACCAGGTACGGTCATGTGTCGTATCGGTGATTAATTTCAAAGCATACGCTGGTTCATTGGCATTAAACAAGCCATCCAACAAATACTGAGCACCATAAACACTGCAGGCCATTCCTCTGGTTTTGATAAAATCAATAACAGATTCCTTATACTCTTCGGGTACAAGATTAAATGCTAATGGAAACATATTGGCATGTAATGATGCATGCTTAGAACCTTCCCCATCGATATAAACCCCTCGCGATTTATCGAATAGTTTCGTATTGATGACCTTCTTAATTTTTTCTGATTTTTGCTCAAAAAAAGCAGCATCCTCAGTCTTCCCAAGACGGTCCGCTATCTCTGACATCAAAAAGAGATTGTAATAGTAAAATGAATTGACTACCGTATTGATGGCCACCATTTCATAACCATCGCGCTCCCCTTCTTTTTTCGCCAATTTCCATCCGGTATCCTTTTGTCCTGCAGGCCAGTCAACAATATCCCTTACCCTCGTTTTAGGATTCTTAAACCCTAATTTTGTTTTGAATTCGCTATTTAGCTTATCTGATTTAGAACTAATTAATCCATCCTTCCGTTCCAAATCCATTAAAGTTCTTATTTTGAGCACATCATAATATTTCTCCAGCATCTCTGTTTCTCCAGTGTACATATAATCCTGATAGTACAGTAATACAGTATGCAAAAGCCATTCTGTAGGCCAGGTAGGGTGCTCTATAAAATATTCGTTCGTTCTACGCGCAATGGAATAATCACTATCCACCGCGTAATGACTCAACTGATTGATATAGGCATCGGCCTCGTAAGGAATCCGCTCACGGTCACCATCTACGTAGTAACCTGCAAAACTTGTTGCTTTAATAGTGTGTTTACACAAATCCCAAATGGCATTCAATGTTGTATCCGATGAAGTAAAAGTTCCTGCCTCATCATTAAAATGATAATAAAAAGCTTTTTGACTAATTTCAATTTCCTCAATCGGGACCTGAAGATTCTCCAGTTCGCAATACCTAAAAGGCATGATCACACCAAAAGATTCTGGAAGGTGAATGGCACCAGGTTTGGTATTTCTTTTATCCGCCTGCAAACTAACCACCACATCTTGATTGGCTTTAAGTTGATCGAGCTTCACTTGTTGATAACGAATGGTACCTCCTGGATTTCTATCAATCTGATTTGCATCAGCTAATTTTTCACCTAATCGAACAATCAAACTATCCTTCTGTAACTGTTTAGAATGCAGAACAACTGTTCCAAAATAGGCTTTCCCAAAATCAATAAAATAGTGACCTTCGCCTAGTTTTACAACTCGCTCTGCTTTATTATATTTTATTTCAAAATCATTTTCGGTTGGCACATCTGTTATTTGAGCCTGTCCCAAAGTACAAAAAGCCAAAAACAGACATGACAACAGGTACATTTTTCTATTCGATAATATCTTCATACTTCCTAACTATTAATCATTTAATTTATTTCACCTTACAGGTTTTCTTTAGTCGGATATCGCTTGATGATGCACCGACCATAAACTCAAATGCTCCTTTTTCAAAATGCCAATCCTCACATTTATCGTCCCAGTATTTCAGTTTCTCCACTGGCACTTTAAATGTAATTGTTTTTGTTTCACCAATAGCTAAAGAAGTCCTTTCAAAGCCAAGCAATTGTTTTAATGGTCTTTGTACGGATGATTTCACATCCTTCACATACAGCTGAACAACTTCATCACCTGCATAGTCTCCTGTGTTTTTAACCTTTGTTGTAATCCTAACGCTTTCCTTATTTTTAGCAATTGACATATTACTGTATTCAAAAGAAGTATAGCTTAAACCATATCCAAAAGCATAAAGAGGCTCACCTTTAAAATACTGATAGGTTCTCCCTTTCGTGATTTCATAATCATTCATCGGAGGAAGGTCTTCGGTCGATTTATAGAACGTAAATGGTAAACGGCCAGCCGGATTGTAATCGCCAAAGAGTACATCCGCAATAGCTGTACCACCACTTTCGCCCGGGTACCATGCATCCACGATGGCGGGTATTGTTTCATCTATCCAGTTAATGGCTAATGAACTACCCGCTACTAACACCACAATCATATTTTTATTTTCCTTATAAATATCTTTTAAATAGTTGATCTGATCTTCAGGAAGCCCCAGCTCAACTCTATCTCTACCTTCTTTTTCTATGGATTTATTGATTCCCATTACTGCAATCACATAATCACTCGATCTGGCAACTTGTTTGTCTTCTGCGTATAAATCATCACCCATAGTATTAGGCACTTCCCAAAGCAATTGACAAATTGCATCGCCACCATTATCAAAATATTCCAACTTAATGGCATATTTTTTACCTGCTTCCATTTTAAGGGCCACCTGATCAGTAGTTGTGCCACGATTGTGCCATTCATCAACAACTAGTTCATCATTTAACCATAAACGAATGCCATCATCAGAATTTACACCTATTTTATACTCGCCCGAAATATTCGGAGCGATATAACCAGTCCATCTTACTGATTTATGTTTGAAGTTGGTATAAGGATCCGGTGGTTGATTTACCGGGTCAAAATTTACCACTTTATCGGTACGTGTTTGTGGTGTTCCTTCCAAAAACTTATCATCGTAATATTCAGCGAACAAACCTTTTTCGTTGTTTTTATCATTACGTAAATATTCTGATTCAAGCAGGTTAAGGTTTCTTGCTGCCGTTTTCCATTTCACATGCCTTACTTCTATTTTATCGCCCACTTTATTTTGAATACCTTGAAGGGGAGATATTGGAGAAATAGCTGGCAATCCGCTATAATCCCCAAAAACGACTTGATCGGCATTAAAACCGACGACTGCTATTTTTTTAATTTCATTGGCATCCAAGGGTAATATATTATCCTGATTCTTCAGCAGAACAATAGATTGCCTAGCCGTTTCAAGCGCCAGCTCCTGATGTATCTGTGAACTAATCACATCAGGCGAAATCTTTGTATAAGGATTACCTTCTTCCGGATCGAAAATACCCAGTTTAAATCGGGCTTCTAATACACGACGAGCTGCTTTATCAATCGTTGCTTCATCCACTAAACCATCCTGATAAGCAGGATATAGATGATTGGTATATATATTGTGACCACATTCTAAATCCAATCCTGCTTCAATAGCCACTTTAGCTGCTTTTTTCTTCGTATCTACAAAATGATGCGACTTCTCCAAATAAGTAGGTGCTCCACAGTCGCTTACCACATAACCGGTAAAACCCCATTCATCTCGTAAGACAGTGTTCAACAACCAATTGTTTGCGGTACACGGTATACCGTTAATAGCGTTATAAGCACTCATTATCGCTTGTGCTTTTCCTTCCTGAATACAGGCTTTAAAAGCAGGCAAATAATATTCGCGCAAGGCTCTTTCTGATATTTCAGCATTGCATGCGAATCGATTTTCCTCTTCGTTATTGGCTACAAAATGCTTGGGTGTAGCTACTACTTTCAAATATTTATCGTCGTCCCCCTGTAATCCTTTTACAAACGAAACACCTATTTTACTGGTTAAAAACGGATCTTCACCATACGTTTCAGGCGTACGGCCCCAGCGTGGATCTCTTGCCATATTTATTGTTGGCGACCACATGGTTAGCATATCACTATATCCTGATGTTTGGTCTTTTCCCTGATTAAGAAAATTCCATTTGGCACGGGCTTCGTCTGAAATAGCCGTAGCTACATTGTAAATCAAATTTGGATTCCAGGTTGCAGAAAGGGCAATGGCCTGAGGAAACACGGTAAAACGTCCTCCTTTAACCACTCCATGTAAACCTTCGTTTCCATGATAGTATTTATCCACACCCAGGCGAGAAATCTCTTGGGCCGAGGCTTGTAATAAAAACACCTTCTCCTCCACCGTTAAGCGGCTCATTAAATCGTCAACACGCTCTTGAAGCGGTAAACTCGAATCTTTAAAGGGATAATTAGTTTGCGCTTTTAAAAACATAGGTAGAATACACAAACAGAACACCAACAACCTCATCCTCATAACTTAATTAATTTTTCTTCAATAATTTTCTAATTGATTTATTGTAACAACCCATACAGGACATACTACACCACGATAAACGCATTTAAAATATTTCGTACTAAACTTATTTTCTTAAGAGTTAGAACTCTACTTTGCTCAAGCCGCAAGGGCTTTTACTTTCTTCCTTCAGCCGAAGAAAGTAAACAAAGAAGCCCGCCGACTGCACCACTCGCTTACCCACTATTTTCTTTATTTTGAGACAGAAAGAACTCCCTACGGTCAAACAGCTTTCTGTTTTTTCAAAATGAAAGAAAAGTGGATCCCAAGCTACGTTGCTGATGTCGGTTGTTTGACTTGGAACATTGTAAAGGTTAAATGCGTTTACCCTGCATACTACACGTGTAAAATACAATACTTAACAGGCGGTTTATTTTATGATTTCAACGTTGGTTAGTTTAACCACCACCGCATTCGGCCATATTTTATCATTATAAAGCCTATGCGCCCGGCTAATTGAAATTTCCAATACTTTATCGTGCTGAATGAACCTTGATTCAGGAATATTTTCGGGCCAGTATTCAACCACTAAATCATTTTGACCAATTACGGAAATTGTCGTTTCTGGAGTAGCCTTCAGGTTTTTCAAGATAAAATTTCGACGAAAACCTTTAAACCAATCCTTTTGATCGGTAATAAATACATACACCGCATTTTTATGCTGGTTCTGAGTAAACCATAAGTCCCCGTCTTTAACTATACCTGACATTGGGCGTACTTCTTTTATTCCCTCATCGTTCACAAACATCCAAAGGCCCAATTCACGCAGGCGTTCCTCTTGCTCAATGGCAATTTCGCCGTTGGGTTTGGGGCCTACATTCATTAAAAAGTTTCCACCTTTGGCTCGTATTTCAATCAGCTTATTGATGATATCAGTTCCGCTTTTATAGTTTTCGTTGGTAGGTTTGTATTGCCATTGCGTACCCATGGTCATGCATGTTTCCCATGGTCCTGGCATAGCTCCATCGGGAATCTTCTGCTCTGGTGTTTGCATCTCACCTCTTGTAATCAAAATATCGGGATATTTCTCATGTACCCATTGCACAAGCGGTTTTTTGCTAAATGAATCAAAAAACGCCATATCAATGTGACCATAATTATTAAATAACTCATCCAATTGTCTTTTATCATATTCTAACAATTCAGGGTTATCTGTAACCTGACTTCCTTTACGTTTACGTGAGATTAATTGTCCTTGCTGATGCAAAAAGCTAAAATCCTCTGGCGAGAAATATACCCCTACTTTTAAACCATATTTTCGTAACGATTTAAAAAGCATACCAGTAATATCCTTTCCATAAGGTGTATTCATAATATTAAAATCGGTAGTTTTGGTATCCCACATACAAAATCCGTTATGATGCTTGGTGGTAAAAACTACATACTCGGCTCCTGTTATCTTAAATAGTCTGGCCCATTCGTCAGGATCGAATTTATCAGGATAAAATGTTTTGGGAAGCTCATTCATATATTTGTTGATATACTCCTCAGAAGCGCCCACCATTGAATGACTGATTACACTTCCTAATTGAGAATCCATGCTCCAATGAATAAATATACCTAACCCCATATCCATAAATTCTTCTTCGAGAGCAGATTTGTTTTTAAGTTGAGCGATAGCAGGAATGCAAAATATACTTAGTACAAGTATTAAGCAATTCGTTTTTAAAATCGTCATATAATAAATTTATTTTTTTCTATTCTAAAGCAATGTTACTCTGTATACTTAATCTGTTCGTGATGCGTCGATTTTTATTTATATTGGAACCCCCGGGCTAATAATACCTCACCCCTCTGGGGTATAACTGAAAGCGTATATATTTTAGCTAGATCAATGTGTATTCTCAAAAATAATACTCAGCTAATTCATCGGTACAAAAACAACTATTGACTCACCTCATCAGTAAGTTCAAGAACTAAGGTGCCACCTTGTACTAAATCCTTATGCGTAATACTAAAACCATCAACCGGTTGGTTATTTATCTTTATACTTTTCAAATAAGGATGATTCAAACTATTATTATTCGCTTCTATCACAAATGTTTTACCGGAATAGTAGTCCGGATTTAGCTGAATAGTTACCTTATCAAAGATGGGACTTCCAATCTGATATTCAGGATTTTCTTCGGTTCCGCCATTCATCTGAAACAGACCCATTTTTAGCAAAACGGATAAACTACCCATTAATCCCTGATCTTCATCTCCGTTAAAACCGGTAGCGGGACTTAAACCAGAAAACACACTTTTTACTACTTTCCGAGTCCAGAATTGAGATAAGTCGGGGCGATTCAATTGATTAAATATTTGTGCTGTTTGAATTGAGGGTTGATTACCATAGTTAATTGGCACACGTCTGTATTCCGGATGTAATTCCCTGTCATGAGAATCACCTGAAGTAAACCCTATTTTCTCAGCTGTTTCAAACTGTTGATTCAATTTTTCAACCGCCTTTGCATTTCCACCCATTAACTCAGCCAGGCCTGTAATATCATGAGGAACAAACCAAGTGGACTGCGCACCATTGGATTCATTAAATCCCGTTTCGTATAAATAAGGATCTAATTCGCCATGCCATTGACCATTCACCTCTCTAGGTCGCATCCAGCCACTTTCCTTATCAAAAGTATTTTTGTAATTGTTAGATCGATTTAAAAAATAATGATAATCTTCCTCGTACCCAAGCTTTTTTGCCAATTGCGCTAAAGTCCAATCCTGATAAGCATATTCCATGGTCAGGCTTGCTCCATCCTGATGAAAACCAAATTTACCTTCAGGGATAGGATATGGAACATATCCTTTATCTAAATAATATTTAAAACCTCCTCCAATAGAAGTATGATGCTCATATCCGGCTTTTTCCATTATTCCACCCGGCATATGTGTCAGTTTTAAAGCCTGATAAATTTCTTCTAATCCATCAGTAACAACCCCTTTTTGAATGGCACTAACCATAAATGGCGTTGAAGAAGCCCCGGACATTACGTAGGTATAATTTCCTCCTGAAGGCCCGCGAGGAACAATGCCTCCATCTTTGTAATATTGCATTAAGGAATGGGTGAACTCATCCATAACCTCTGGATAAACTAATCCCCAAAGCGTATTAATGGTCCATTGTGCGCCCCAAAAAGCATCTGAATTATAATGATTAAAAGCAGGCTTACCCTCATCATTTAAGGGTAATTGCCCTACTCTAAATGTATCGCCCGTATTATCAGGGTAAGCCCCATTTACATCACTTATCGTTCTGCGACCTTGTAATGCATGCCATAAGTCGGTATAAAATCTTCTTTGAGCCTTTTCAGTATTTCCTTCAACCTTAATTCTACTTAAAAGCCCATTCCATTCTTCTTTAGATTCAGTGACCACCTGATCAAAATTCCAATGTGCTAACTCTGTTTGTAAATTGGCATCAGCATTTTTAACCGAAGTATAGGAGATACCCACTTTCATTAAAACATCTTGCTCACTATTGGATAGATTTACCAGATAATTTCCGGTCTCTTCATCATGAATAATCGATTCTATTTCGGTATTCAATTCTACTTTGAAAAATACTTTAGTAGGTCTTGGGCGTCGAATAGTTGGTGCGTTAACTAATTCACCTGTTAACTCTTTACTCCCTGATTTTACCAGTTTTCCATCTACAATATCACAAGGACCTAATTTTCCATTCAGATTAAATAAGATACCAGCTTGCTTTTCTTTTGGATAGTGATAATTATGAAATCCCACCCGCTTAGTACTCGTCAGTTCAACATTTGTTTGATATCTATCCAATTCAAGATAATGATATCCTGGTGCTACCTTTTCTGAGTTATGACTATACTTAGAGTAAAAATCTGTAAATATGTTATTTTCATTATCTGTTGTTGTTGTAACAGGCATAACAGAAAGACCCGCTAACTGCCAGGCATGAATATGGCTAAAACCTTTTATGGTATCTGTTTTATGGCGATAACCACTCCCCCATGCTCCACCTACCTGGGTATCGGGACTTAGGTTAACCATACCAAAAGGGCGACAAGCTGATGAGAAAAAGAACCAGCGAGAATTTTCAGTATCGAGCAAGGGATAAACCATATCTACCGGATCTTGCTGAACCACTTTAACATCTTTACCCAAAGAGTTACAACTCCCCAATAAGGTCAAACCTGTGACACCTAAAGCAAGTAACATCCTTCTTAAGTGCCTTGAATACTTTACTATAATTTCATTCATCATATCTCTAATTTTATGTGGTAGGTAGCAACAAGTGTTTTTACCAAGTTTCTATAGAATTCATTATTAGCGTCATCTCTTCCATCTGAGGAAAACCATTGTTTGGTCTCCTAATAGCTGGATCATAGAAGTTCGCCCATTTAGGGTTCTTATCTCCCTCTATAGTGGTCTTATGAACAGTCTCAAGCTGATCCATAGCCTTTTGAACTAGCACTCTTGCCTGAACAAGCAGATCCATATTACGTGTCTCTTCAAACTCTTTTTTCAGTAATGCTATCTGATGCAATGAACGTTCAAACACGATCAATTCACCGTAAAGCTTTACAGGCAAAAGCACATAAGAATAATAAAAGGCCTCATTCTTTGTATTCAGCTCAGCTCCTTTCTCGGCTGCATCGACAGCTCCTTGGAAATTATCAAGCTCACGCTTCAGGTTATCAATATCTTTATAAACCCTATCATACCTATGAGGTATTGGTGTTTTCCCTGGGCGCTGAAGTAAGGAATTAGAATTGTACGAAATAGCTTTTCGAATCTCCCATAAGTGCTCTACATAACCATTTCTACCGGTTTGTACATCATGCAATATTTTCATTGATTCAACAGCTAGCTTAGCGGCTTCAGGAGAAAAATAACGTTCGGTCCATGTGCGATAGAAATCTTCACCATCGAAGCTTTCAGGCCGATTACATACATCGCTATAAGCCTCGAGATTCAACAAAAAAGGTCTAAAATTCTGCCCATTGACCTGACAATACTTACTAGCATCATACTCACGAAACATTTTTTTCATAATTGTATCCACAACCATTGGGTAGGGATTATGAACGGTATGATTCTTCCAGAAACCGGCGTGCATATAGGTTCCAAACTCGTATCCCTTATTACTATCTGGCATATGAAGAAACTCGCCAAAGCCATTGTCACACCAAACAGCGATCCAATCTTTAGGAGGATTAAAGCCTTTATTGAACATTTCCATACCATCGTGATAACAGAATGCAATTTTTGTTGCTTCAGGCTTATAATAATCAATCAATTTTCCTAATTCCGCATACACTTCATTAAAGACTTCCGTTTTATCCTCACCACAATCGCTCACATATTCCCAATCCCACACCTGATGACGGGGACGTAATGAAAAGATATCCGCTTTAGCGATAGGCGTATTCTCAAAATAATATTTCCAGCCTTTTATCCATTTATCCTTATAGGTAGACCAACAATACGATTCTTCAACAGGTAGAGGATGTAATTGATAACCTAAGGACAAATCAACTTGAACTTCCATTCCTTTAAGATGAGCATAATCAATCATCTTATCAAGATACTCCTCATCAATCTGATAATCGGGTTTTAGTTTTTTATATTCCGGACGAATAAAAAATTCTGGTCGCCCTAACATATCAAAAAACTGAATGGCATTGTAACGAATTCGCACCAATGAATTGATCATTTCGGTATAACTTTCCCAATCGTATTCTAACAATTTACCACGATAGTTTGCCAACTCATCCACATCGTTTTCGAAATAGCATAAAATAGGTACTTCAGGAGACGCAATTTGACGGTTTTGAAAAGCATATAAATCCATATCCGGATTTTTCGCAGGCATCTTTCCTGTCCAATATTCAAAAGGATCTACACCTAACACCTCATGGGTATAATCGTAAATAGCATATTGAAATCCCTGAACATCTGATCCGGCTAAGACAATGGCTTTTTGGTCATTTTTAAGCGACACATGTGCCCAAACACCACCTCGAGGGCCCGGTTTTTGGGCAGATAAAGTTATATCGTTACTTTGAACAAGTTCTGCAATTTCATTATTGGTCTCTATCGTTCCTAATAAAAAGATAGTACCACCTTTTACTTGTTCATCGATCTGGCTAACAATGGCTATTTCACCATCGATGACTTTTTGTAAATCATCTTTAAAATCTTGAACAGTACTTTTTTCAACTTCACTTGCATGCTCACCAATTACCACATAAACCTTATCTACAGAAGGTGCACAAGAGTATAAAATAACTATTCCCATTAGAAAGAATAATAATTTTAATGCTATATTTTTTAGTTTACAAACCATTTTTCGTTTAGATTAATTAATTACACCACCTCATCTATTCCTCAGGTAATTTTTTATCAATAAGTCGGGAATTATTTATTTCATCCTTGCTTATTACTCAAATATATGTTTTTATTAAAATTTAGCTATGGATAATAAGACCCCAATCATGGACAAATAGTTATTGCTTAATTTTCAAACACTTGAAGCTGTATTCTTCATAAAAAACTCTTATTATTTGGCACCACTTACCTCAAAACGTTCATTCAATTGTATATCAACTGAGGAACTACCAATCATAACTTTGAAAGTACCCGGCTCAACCTTCCAATTCATATCTTTATCGAGCAATGCTAAATCGTCGGGATGTAAGGTGAAATTTATTGTTTTACTTTCTCCGGGTAGTAGATGTACCCGCTCAAATCCTCGTAGTTGAGATTCGTAAGTGGTTACACTACTCACTTCGTCTTTCAGGTAAAGTTGTACTACCTCATCCCCTTCTCGCTTACCTGTATTTTTTATTTTAAAAGACACCTGAATATCCCCTTGTACCTGGGCAAGCTTAGGGCTAATCTGCAAATCGCTATATTCAAAAGTGGTATAACTTAAGCCATAGCCAAAAGGATATAGCGGTCCCAGCACGCGCGTATTGCCATAGCCATTAGGCCCTTCGCCCGGCTGACTAGCCTGTGATCCCGGTTTACATGGAAAATTAAGGGGTATCTGACCTTCAGCTTTTGGGAATGTTACCGATAACTTCCCGCCAGGATTATAGGCGCCAAAGAGTGTTTCTGCAATTACATCTCCCGCAGACGGTCCTGGGAACCATGCTTCTATAATGGCTGGGATAAATTTATTTTCCCAATTGATAGTTAGGGGGTGACCATTAACAAGCACCAATACAACAGGTTTCCCGGTAGCATATAAGGCTTGAATCAGTTGAAATTGTCTACCTGGCAAACCAAGTGCTGTGCGTGAGCGTGATTCTCCCACACATTTCTCATCTTCTCCGAGTACCGCAATAATAACATCCGACTCTTGAGCTTTTTTCACTGCTGCATCAATCCCTGATTGTTCTTTTGGGGTCAGTGGTGTTGGAATAATTTCGCTTCCAGGCCAGTCGGCATCAATCACATCACAACCTTTTTCATAATCCACATTTACCTTGTCTCCACCATAGTTCTTGATCCCCTGGTAAACAGATACTGCAGGATTATTTGCAGGACCATAGCGACTGTATGTGTAACGAACTTCATCGGCTAAAGGGCCCGTTACAAGTATGTTTTTAACTTTATTTACATTAAGGGGCAGAAGGTTATTTTTCTGCCCTGGCAGACAAGTATTTTTTAACAGCACCAATGACTCTCTACTTATTTGTTTGGCGAATTCTTCGTCTTTTTCTGTGTGAACTAATTTATCAGAAGTCTTTGGGTTCTCAACATAGGGTTGATCAAACAATCCTACTTTAAATTTCACCAATAAAACATCAGCTACACGAGCGTCGATTGTTTTCATAGAAAGTTTACCTTCCTGAATTAATTCCCGTAAAGGTTCAAGGTAAGATTCAGGCGTCTTAAAATTGGTGCGTACATTTAATCCCGCTTCCACCACCTGCCTTACTGCTTCTTTATAATCCTCGGCAACATGATGTTTTGTAGAAAGAAATTTAACCGCATCACTATCAGATACGACATAACCTTTAAATCCAAATTGCTGTCTTAATAGCTCTGTTAAGAAATAATAACTACCAGTTATGGGTTCACCATCATAATCGTTATAACTACTCATAATACCTAGTGGCGAAGCATTTTCAATCACTTTACGGAATGGGTACAAGTGAAGTTGATGCATTTCGCGGGGCGCCACATGCGGATCAGTACGTGCATTTCCTTCTCGGGCTCCCTTAGGAATGCTGTAAACCGCATAATGCTTTAAAGTAGATGCCACGCCCTGAGATTGGATGCCTAATGTCATTTGCGTGCCCAACTCTGCAATAAGAAATGGATCTTCACTAAAGCATTCTAATATTCTTCCCCAACGTTGGTCTCTGGCTACATCAAGAATGGGTGCATAAACATTGGTATATCCCAATGCTTTGGCCTCTCGTCCAATGATATCTCCGGCTTGATGAACCAATTCCTTATTCCAGGTACATCCTATGCCGACGGGAGCTGGCAGCGGGGTTGCTCTATCATGGCACAATCCATGTGTACCTTCATTGGTAAAATCTGCAGGTATTCCCATGCGGGTTTCCTCAATAAACCATTTTTGAATGGTATTGATAGCCTCGGCATGTTTACTATAAGGAAACGAATATTGCGTTTCTGTTTTGGGTCTGAAAGCAATGCTATTAAGATGCTCGTCGATATTGGCAATGCCATCTTTCCAGGCACTATTTTTCCATTCAGGAGTAGGCAATTCATCTTTCAAAATTCGGGAATAACCATATAGGGTTACCATTTGACACGTCTTCTCTTCCATCGTCATCTGCGATAAAAGATCTGCTACACGAGCATCATTGGTTTGCATAGGATCTTCAAATATATCCTTTACCCCATTTTTATTAAAATCAATCCACCCTTTGTGATAGATGTTTTGCTTATTGGCTTTCTTTCCTGCTGATGTTAAGAAGAAAAGACAGGTAACGAAAAAAAACAACTTATATAATCTCATGATAATCGAAATTTCAAATTCAATAACCCTTCAACTGGTACTATTCTTACAATTCCCGCTTCGTACACTCTAGTTGTGAACTTAGCTTTACTGATTTTGTATCTTTTAGGATAAGCTGCTTGTGTTGGCTATCAGGAAGTTCTACTTGATCCATCCTAATACCTTCAACTTGATCGAATACAAAAGCAGGACGATAATCTTCCTTTTCCAAAACCATTTTTACATTCCTAAGTGTAATTCCCTTTGCATGACGCACATACAATCCCCAAGCTGGTAATTCTCCAAACATGGTAAATTCAGGATAACTTTTTATTCCCTCAGGAATCATATTTAAACGACTAAGAGGAACATAAGCCATGCCTTTCGAGGCTCTTCCGGGACATGTAATTTCCACATTTTCAATCACAATATCTTCCACATTATGTCCTGGTATTCCAGTAATAGATGATGGTAATGGATTGTGGAAAAAGCTAACAGCCGGTCCGCGCATATCGTAATCTACATCAGGCCTGCCAAAAGGTACTTGTACCTTAATGTCGTGAATGTGTACATTTTTAACAACCCCTGGCTTCTCACCTCCACGATGACCTAAGCGGATGAAAATCGCATTTCCTGTATTTTCTGCTACAATATTAGAGACTTCTATATTCTCAATGATACCTCCATCAACCGATTCGATGGCAATTGCCGAACGAAAAGTATCGTAAACCTGAATGTTTTTGATGTTTACATTTTTAAAACCACCAAAGGATGCTGTTCCAAATTTAATGGCACTTGCGCTGGAGCGAATCACACAATTTTCAATTAAAATCGTATCATTACAAAAACCTGGATAATATGATTTAAGACAAATACCATCGTCAGCAGAATTTACATCGCAATTACTTATTTTTACATTCGTACAATCCGTAATATCCATCCCATCGTTGTTCCAATAGGCTCTATTTACTACTTTAAGATGATCGAGATTTAAGTTTTCACAAAGTTCAAATGAAAGTCCCCAACAAGCCCCATTGTATAAGTTTAAATCAGTAATGAAGACATTTTTACATTGCGAGAAACGGAATAATTTAGGTCGAGCTGTTTCGTGCGGTCGGTTTCTGCGTATACTGTACTTAGGATCAATAATAACCCCGGCATGATGCAAGCTATCAATCGTTAAAGCCAAGGCTCTGCCTTGTCCGTCGATTTTCCCCTCGCCCGTAATCGTAAAATCATTTGCTTTATGAGCGACCAATAATGCCATCTGAGAGTTATCATCTCTATTAGCCAATTTCGGTCTTCCCGGCATTTCTATCTGTGGATAATCCAATGGGTTTGTACTTCCTAAAAGAACAGCATGATTTTGCAGATGCAAGTTCACATTCGATTTCATCTGCAAACTTCCCGACAAGTACTTTCCGGCTGGAAATACAATGGTTCCTCCTCCTTCTCTGTTTACTTTATCAATTAAGGATTGGATAGCTACTGTATTCAGGGTTTCCCCATCATTAATAGCTCCAAAATCAGTCATTGTATATTTTTTAGGTTTGGCCGAAGCATCAAATCCTGCAATAACTCCAAAAATGATTATTAGCGTAAAAATGCCTCTCCACATCTTATATACTGATCTATTTCCCATAGTCTATTGCTTTACCTCATTCTTATTGAAATCCATCCACCCTTTGTGACAGATAATTTACTTATTCTTTAATCCTGCTGAACCTAGAAAAAACAAACATAAAACGGGAACTAATTTATAGATTCTCATGCTTACTATCTTTTTCATAGATTTTGATATCGCGACTTATGATGCGATTTTTATTGAGTACATGTGAAAATCAAAAAAAGGCAGGCAACAAATGGCCTGCCTTTTTTTAATCATTAATTGTTTAAGCTATATTATTAATAACCTCAACACCTTTAGTATCCATCATTTTGAGAAATAGTTGGTATGGCTCTATCTATCTCGGCTTGTGGTATAGGACGCAGATAATGGTGTTCTTGGATTTCTCCAATTGCCGATGTCCATGGATTCATTGCACTGGCTCTTTCAATCCATTTACCTGTACGTTTCAAATCGTACCAACGGCAAAACTCACCCATTAATTCCCTTGCTCTTTCATCCAAAATCATGTCAATATCCAGATTACCATTCGCACGGTACGAAACTATTTCGAAAGAACTTAAGTTACCTGGTTCCGCAGCACATTGAGGATCTGAACCAATATTAGCTCCAAGCGCCCTGTCTACTATTGTGTTATAATATGATTCTGCGTCACCTAAATTCCCATTGGATGCTCCTTTCAATATGGCTTCTGCTGCAATTAAATAAGCTTCCGATGAGCGAAACAGGACGTAATCTAATGTACCCATTGCATCATCATATTCAATTCCAGGTTGCCAGAATTTCCACATCAATGGTGTTTTATAGTTTTCTTGATGAAAAGGTGTTCCATCCATTATTCCAATCTCATCAATATTAAGCACTCCGTAATGCTTCGTACCACCTACGTCCATGCCTTTTTCTAAATCACTGGCCGGTTTGTTCCAATCAGGAAAAAACAGGACAGTATCCCCAACGGCTATATCTATAGTTGTAGTTGGATCATCAAGATTAGGTACAAAACCATTAACATCAGCTAAGGCATACATTGCTTCTACAAAGTTGTGCTTATAACGAACATCTAATTCTGGGTCAAATAAACGATACATAGCTGGTGTAGTAATGTAATTTCCAACAGCATGTCGATTATAATCGCTTGTTCTACCTAAGGAACCAGGAATATCTTCAGCACTGCCTCCAAAAATAGAGTGGTAGTCATTACCGCCACCATATGACAATACATCATCACTATATTGAACAGCAAATATAATCTCATCATTTCTATCATTTTGCACAGGAAATGTTTCTAACAGTGGATTTTCAGCGTGCAAAGGAAATAGGTTTTTATATTCCGCCTCCAAAGGATAAGCACTAATTACCTTATCGGCATACTCAACAGCTTTATCAAAATCCGAAGCACTTCCTCCGATGCTTTCACCTACCGTATTGGTATAATTCCATCCCCGGGTTAAGTACACTCGTGCCAATAAAAATTGTGCAGCACCCTTGGTAGCTCTACCATAATCTGTATTTCCACTCGTTGGAAGCACAGCTTCAGCTTCGGTTAAGTCCTTAATAATTTGCGTATAAACTTCTGCTGCTGTAAATTTAATAACCTCACGTGAACCTGTCGTAGTTTCCTCAAGCGGCATAGGTATATCGCCAAATTGTTGAACTAAATAAAAATAACAGAAAGCCCTAAGGAATTTTGCTTCACCTGCCCGTGCGGCCAGCAAATTTTCATCCATACCAACAATATCGCTTTGACGTGTAATAGCAGTATTGGTTCTTCCTATTTCTTTGTATAATAAATTCCACAAAGTGGATACGGAACCGTTTGATGAATTAAAACGAACATCATATACATTCAATACACCACCATCATTACCACCACCTGCTTCATTCCATCCTTTACTGGTAAAAACATCAGTTCCAAAAAACACCAATTCACGCTCTTGATGAATATCTCTCAATAAGGAATAAGTTGATTCAATCAAATCATTATAACCTGTTTCATCCACATAATAACTCTCTGTAGTTTGAATTGATATTGAATTCTCTTCCAGATACTCTTCGCAACTTGTACTTGCTAAAAATATTAGTACAATCATTACGAAATATCTTATATCATATTTTTTCATTTTTATAATTTTTAAGTATTACAGATTAAAATGATACATTAACACCAAACAAGTAAGTTGCTGACGATACGTCGTCATTATAAAGACCTGTATTGTATTCAGGATCGATTCCATCAAAATCGTGAAACACAAAAGGATTGGTTACCTGAGCATACATTCTAAGTGAATTGAATCCTAGTCGTTTTAAAATTGGCGAAGGCACATTGTATCCAACGGTTATATCTGAGATACGAATAAAACTTGCATCTTGATATTGAATTGCTGATCGGTAAGGATTAGATACGCCCGGTGCATAATATTCGTTAGATGGATTATCTACAGTCCAGTAATTCAAATTAAGCACATTATATCTTCCCCCATTAACATCACCCATCGTGCCCGACAACATTGAGTTTCGGTAAATTGCTCCCTGACTAGTATAGATTAAAAAGGATAAGTCAAAATTATCGAATGTAAATTTATTGGTCATACCACCAATCCATTTAGCTTGCTCCGAACCTATAATTTTCCTATCATCCTCGCCTGTTCCTGTTGAAATTTTATCATCGTTATTTTGATCTACTACTCTAACAGCACCAGGGACCTGACCGTAAACTGCTGCTTCGTCAGCTTCATCCAATTGCCAAATACCATCAAATTCATATGTATAATGAGAATCAAGTGCTTCTCCTACAAAAAGTCCAGAACTTATATCTTGTTGAATTCCATCACTACCAATAGATACTACCTCGTTTTTATTAGTAGAAAAGTTCAGGTTTGTAGACCATGAAAACCTATCGGTTTTAACATTAACGGTATTCAATGATATTTCGATACCTTTATTGGCTACTTCTCCTATATTTGTTGTAACAGAACTAAACCCTGTTGAGTTTGGTATTTGTTCGGCATAAATTAAGTCAACTGTGTTTCTATCGTATAATTCAATTGAAGTTGTAATCCGGTTATTAAATAAACCAACATCAATACCTAAGTTTATTTCCTTACTCTTTTCCCAACTTAATTCTTTATCCGCTAAATTTGAAGGAGCAAACCCATATGCTGCAGAACCATCAAAATCGTATGCGGTATTTGTTAAACGTGATTGCGTGCTATAAGGACTGACCGAACTGTTTCCAACCAGTCCATAACTCACTCTCATTTTCATAGAAGAAATAGCTTCAATGCCCTGCATAAATTCTTCCTCACTGACTCTCCACGCAACAGCTGCCGATGGAAAGAAATCCCATTTATTTTCAGCACCTAATTGAGATGCACCATCCCATCTATTGGTTAAAGTAACCATATACTTATCTTTATACCCATAAATGAAACGGCCCATAAATGAAAGCAATGATTTTTCGCTTAAGTTCGTTTCTAATTTCGAAATCGTTTCAGCAGTTCCAAACGCATACCAAAGTGAATTGTATGGAAGATCTTGTACTTGACTTTCTAATGTTTCGGTTCTGGTTTGAAAAGCACTCTGCACACCAGTAAACGTAAAATCATGTACCCCAGTTGATTTCTTGTATGTAATAATATTATCCAAAGTATAATTGGAAACATTCTCTGTATTGTAATAAGCTTTTGGTGCCCTCGTCGTTTTCTGAGATTTTGTATACGTTCCTCTATATTGTCCAAACCTTTCTTTATAAACATTTGCCGACAATTGTGACTTAATAGTAAGTCCTTTCAACGGCGTTAACTCAACGTAAGCGTTACCAAAAAAAGTACTTGATAATGTTTCATCCTGAAAGTTCTCGGGATCCGCCTCAACCAATGGATTTAATACTTGCTTGTCATTAATTCCCATCCATGATGCATAACCATTCCAATTGTCATCTTGATTTTCGTCAGGGTTAAGAATGTCATCATACATAATAACGCCTGTCGGCCTGGCTCTAAAAGCACTACGGATTGCTTCATTTGATCCAAGATTTAGTTTGCCATAACTGTAATTTGCGTTAAAACCTACTTTAACAATATCATTCAGCTTACTATCCAAACTACCTTTAATATTGTAACGTTCATATTTTGTTTCTAATAAACTACCCCCTTCATTCAAATATCCGGTTGAGAAATGATAGTTACTATTGTCATTTCCTCCCGCTACAGAAATAGAATGATTGGTTTGCAAACTAGGGTTAGTAACTTCATCAATCCAGTCGGTACTGTTTCCTGAATCCACCATATCAATTTCAGTTGACGTAAAAGACCTGGCCGTTCCACCATTTAGCTCTTTGTCAATTTTAGCCATTTGATAATATTCCTGAGCATTCATCATATCTGGCAGGTGTGCAGGAGTCTTAACACCAACGTAACCATTATAAGTAACTTGCGGAGCACCTTTAGATCCTCTTTTGGTAGTAACAATGACTACTCCATTAGCACCACGAGAACCATAAATTGCAGTTGCAGATGCATCTTTTAGTATATCCATCGATTCAATATCGGTAGGGTTTAATACATTAATATCACCTCCCATCACTCCGTCAATAACAACCAATGGCGCATTGCTATAATCAATTGAGTTTAGCCCTCTAATGTTTAGGTCATATCCAGCACCTGGTCTACTACTTGTTTTTTTAACCGACACCCCAGCCACTTGACCTTGAATGGCCTTTGCAGCCTTAACCGGAGTTACACGAGTGATGTCTTTCGAATCCACTGAACCAACTGCTCCTGTTAAATCACTTTTTTTCATAGAACCATATCCAATGGCAACTACTTCATCAAGGCCAATAGCATCAGCAATCAATTGCACATTTATAGCCGTTTGGTTGCCAACCGTTATTTCCTGATTTGTAAATCCTACAAAAGAAAAAACAAGTGTTGCGGTCGATGAATCCGCTATCTTCAGCGAATATCTACCATCAATATCAGTAATAGTACCTATTGTTGTTCCTTTAACCAATATACTTACACCTGGCAATGTTTCATTGCCTTCATCTGTAACAGTACCGGTTATTGTTCTTTGTTGAGCCCAACCAAATGAAGTCATCAAGCAAGCAATAGCCAGTAACAAGAATCTAGATTTAATTTTTTTCATATACTTTTAATTTTAATTAACATCTCAAATGTATGCTTTCGCCTTTATTCTCGCCTGTATTATTAGATCATTGGCATGGACAAATTATCACCCCTTGATTATGTGCACCTTACAACCCTTTATTCTACATTTGTTAAATTTTATTTAATAATGAATCCAAACCATAATTGAGTTTATGCAACACATATGAACGTTTTTTAAATTAATCTAGATATTTAATTCACGCATATGGACATTCTATTCAAGCATACTATGTTCAATTGAGTTTATTACAACTTTTTGCATTTTATGCGAATCAAGGGCAGAGCCACTTATTTTTTCATTGAGGAAACTCTATATATTGCAAGCTGTAAATCAGCTCTCCTTCTTGTTAAGGAGAGCTGGTTCACGTAATGCACAATGATTTACAGATTAAAACCTTAACCGAACAGCTATATTCCCAAAGGGTTGAACTCATGTTTTAACTCTTGATTGGCATGTTTTATTAAAGTTGATGGAATTCAAGACTTGATGAAAATAAAAAAGCCCGGTTCTTTTCAGAGCCGAGCTTATGTATAGCATATATTAAAATGTTTCGGGATTATACAGAACTTAATTAATCCCATTAAAAAGTTTAGTTCACATTATTTATCCAATACAACAACAACCTTTTGATACGCTTTTTCCAAACGAAAGTCTACTTGGTTAGGATTGTTACGATTTACAAATATATCTTTTTGTGCCATGATTTTTCCGTTTTCATACAATAGCAATTGACTTGGCTTATGTCCTTCGTAAGAAGGTATTTTAACCGCCACAGGGTTATCGTTCTGTATCACATAACCTTCTTCAGTTCGTTCAATACTTATGCAAACAGCTTCGGCATAGGATAGTATACCCCAGTCCTTATAATCAAACTTATACATCCCGGATAAGAATAAAAACGTGGGCATTTTTTCTGAGTCCAATTGTCGAATGACCGAAAGTAGTCCTTTCTGATAAAATCCCTCATCCAATGCAATATCATTTTGCGAAGCATTGGCCACAATCATATCCTTCGTTTTCCCATCCTTATGCGTAATCCTTATTTTTTCCGCATCCGGGCTTTCCTTTAGTTCTAGATAATTAACGGCTAAAACGGAATTAAATTCTCCATGCATATGCGGGTTGAATACAACCGCAAAAGGATTTCTCCACGCTTCTGTTTCTCTCCTTAATATAAGCGTTGGAATTTTCTGCCCTAACATTTCTACAGGAGCTGTGCCTTTTGTTAATGCATTCGATTTTGGGGAAAGAGCGGTAAAAACAGTCTGTTCTTTAGCGCCCTTTATCCACATCTTCATTAAGTTATCCGCCTGACCTTTACTTTTTAACGTAAACAGCGCATTGATATTTTCAGGAGTAACCACTTCCTTTTTATCGGTTAAATAATCGTAAGCTATCATATCACCATGAGATGTCCCTAATTCATCAGTTGCATGTAATGTTAAAGGTTGATCATTGCCGTCGAATAACACAAGTGACTGCCCCAGGTTATGATAAAAATATTCATGTTTTTGATTGGAATTATCCTTTTTCCGCGACCTGAAGACATCTACGATATATCCTTTGCCTGCAGGTGATTTTATCATGGCAGTTAATCGCTGTTGATCGGATAGTGTTTGCGGTTCCATAAAGGATACATTCGAAAAAGATACTTTATCAAAGTCAACCTTACTTTCTCCTGCAATTGGAAAATGATTATCCAATGTAAAAGGATGATAACCACGCATTCTTCCATAGCTAGAAACGCCATCAACAACTACCGTATTATGAGCAGGAAATTGTGAATAATATTCACGATGATCGGTATGCCAATAGCTTGGTCCTTTTGACATGTCGGGCCCCAAAACATAGTTATTGGCATATAACTCCATAGATATACCATTTACATGGGAGTGATTACCAAAAGTTCCAACCGTGGAAACCATCATAGCCTGATCATCTTCTCCCATTCGTTGGATAAACATACTCACATTGGGTGCATAAAAGGTGGGTGTGATTAATTTCTTACTTAATTCCTTTGTTTTTGCAGCATCGGTTTCAAGTAATTGATCGGTATAGAAGAATAAATCAAAAAGGTCTTTGCCCTTTCGTATATATTCACCCTTTTCTATCAATTGTTTCAACAAGCCTGTTATGACTAACTCTTTATCTTTATTATTATATTTTCTATAGTTGGAGATTAATAGTTCGAAATTTTCAGGAGGAATGACTCCATGATGCGCATCCCCGAAAGCCACTGTGTATCCACTGGGAAAAAGATACTGAAAGGCAGCTAATGCAGCTTTTTCGAGGATAGGAAAATTAGCCAGCTCATTTTTATTGGTCGAGTTATCAAGCAAAGTTAATATATGAAGTAAAGAAGAAGTTACATGCAATGAATACGAAGAAGATTCCGGCCATATACCTGTTTTCTGATCATATCCATTAACCGCTTCCTTAATAGACCATTGCCGCTCTGTTGATTGATCAAAAGTATATTTCAGATAATATTCTTGTCCTTTACCGTTGGCATAATTTTTATTTTCGTCAAGTGCTAAAGCAATATGAGTCAAGATATTTGCCTGAAACAAATTCCAATTATTATCCGGGATGCCATTTTTTATGATTTGATCGCCCCATTTCTGAAAAACAGCATAAGTATGGTCAAGGTCTCTGTTATTCTTTAATAAATAGGGATGCAGAAAATCGTATACAAGACTAAGAGATACAACTATTTTATCATGAATCACCTCAAAAGTAGACAAGCCGGATATCCTTTGTTGATTGGAATTATCCAAATCAACAGGGGCATCTCTGTAATACATTCCTTCTATATATTTTAAAAAGACGGGTTCGGCAAATTGGGCGTATTTTTTTTCTCCTGTCAACCAATATAAAAAGGCAGCATCCTCCACCAAAGCCATTATTTTCCGGTTCACACCTTCAATTGCAAACCCAACTTTAGAAGGGTGAACCCACTCTTTTTTATCTGTTTTCTTATGCTTCAGGTACATTCCCCTTTCGTCGTCGAAATAAGGCTCAACCTCTTCAATAGAAGGCGTTCTATAATCAGTTGCCCAATCCCGTGTTCCTGAAAATCGAACAGTTGGTACTGGCGCTTTACCTGATGAGTGAGAAAATTTACCTCCATGTAAAAATACCTTACTATGTTTTGTTTTCCAATTCATCTGTAATCGGGAAACCAACCACTCAGGTTCGTCTTTACATTTCTCGATGTATTTCTCTAAATTTTCTTTTTTCCTCTGTATTAACTGTTTCTTCCACTCTACATTATTGGCAGCCTTTAAAAAGTCAACATTACTTGTGTTCCCTGAATAAATGCGAGGATGATTTTCATTTTTTGCATAGCAATTAGCATTTGTAAAAAACAATATGAGTAATGCTATGAAAATAATCGATTTGATATTCATTGATTTTAATTTATAAATTTGAAATGACGAAGCCAATGTCGTGCATAAAATAAATATTGTTTGAGTTAAAAAATAAAACCCAAGGTAACACGAAGTTATGCCATGGGCTAAATCATAGCAGGCCCAGCCTAATGAAATTAATTTTTCAACATATAGCTATCTATGTTTATCTCCATACAAAAATACCTCTGCAAGTCTGCGGAGCATGTTTTTCGCACAAAGCCTATGTCGTACAAGTTAACAATCTTCAACATGAAACATTTTCACTCAGTTGAAACATCTATGCTCTCCTCTAGCCAGAGCACTGTCATTATAATTAGGAAATTCACAAAGTTAATTTCTTAATATCGTGACGTCGTCCCAAACCTACTTACTTTTTTTCATTGCCAAAAAAAGTAAGCTAAAAAGTCTAGACCAATAGAATCCTTCCTCCCGCACCGGCCTTCAATTCCTGCCGTCACACATCCATTCCGAATCAAGTTCGGAACAGGCTCTCAAGTGCATCCTCGAAGACCTCTCGCTAACTCGGGCTCGGTCTATTGCTCTGGTCAACCCTGCTCTTATTTACAGCTCCAAAATCATTCTTAAATCTTAACTTAATGACATTGTATAGCCGGAGGTGCTTTTACTTTTTTTCTGCAGGCAAAAAAAGCCTGCCTGTTGGCAGCAGACAGGTAAACAAAAAAGCCCGCCGACTGCACCACTTACTTACCCAATAATGCAACGCTCCGGGAAAAATTCAAAGATTTACAACTTTGGTTCTAAATTTATCTTTCCTACACCCTTGCAGTGGGTCCCAAGCTTTGTACTGAGGTCGGAGCCTAACTTGAAACTTCGCATAGTTGAAGTCGACAAAAATTATCTTTGATAACCTGTCCCTAACTTATATTTGGGAGCCTATCCCGTTTCTTTTTATGGCTTTATCAATAGTTGCCCTAAAAACCTAACACAAGCTAATAGCTCAATATTTCAAAACTTCCGTTTAGTTTTATATCAGTAGATGAACTACCTACCTTTATGTTAAACATACCTGATTCAACGGTCCAGTTCATATTCTTATCCAACAATTGCAAATCCTCAGGGTGTAATGTAATTTCAACAGTCTTTGTTTCGCCTGGCAATAAATGTACACGTTCAAATCCTCTGAGTTGAGTTTCGTATGTTGTTACACTACTAACCACATCTTCAAGATACAATTGTACAACTTCATCCCCTTCACGTTCTCCTGTATTCGTTACTTTGAAGGAAACATGAATATCGGACTGGAAAAGTGAGCTTGTTGGATCAATCTTTAAATCGGCATACTCAAAGGTTGTATAACTTAATCCGTATCCAAAAGGATATAAAGGTTCCGTAACACGTGTTGTTCCATAACCGTTTCCAACATTTTCAATCTGACCACCATGAGAGCCTCTTTTAAATGGGAAATTTAAAGGTATTTGTCCTGTTGATTTTGGAAATGTAACGGACAATTTACCTCCCGGATTATTATCTCCAAACAAGGTTTCTGCAATAATATCTCCTGAAGAAGTACCAGGAAACCAAGCTTCTAATATGGCAGGAATGTATTTATTCTCCCAATTAATGGTAAGCGGCTGCCCGTTAATTAACACCAATACTACAGGTTTTCCGGTGGCATAAAGTGCTTTCACCAGTTGCAATTGTCTGCCTGGCAGTTGCAAACTAGTACGAGACTTGCTTTCACCTACTCTTTTTTCATCTTCTCCAACAACTGCAATGATAATATCTGATTTTTTAGCCTGTTCAACAGCTTCGTCAATACCAGCTTGCTCCTCGCTTGTTAGCGCAACATCCATCAATTCACTTTCGGGCCAGCTGGCATCTATCACCTCACAGCCCTTTACGTAGTTGACATTAAGCTTTTCTGCTCCGTATTTTTTAATACCCTGATATACCGAGACTGAAGCATTTGCTGCAGGACCATATCGACTAAAGGTATAGCTTGTTTCATCCGCCAACGGCCCCGTTACTAATACATTTTGCAATTGATTAATATCCAATGGGAGCAGATTATTCTCATTCTTCAACAAGACCATCGACTCACGTGTAATCTGCCTTGAGATTTCTTCGTTTTCATCGGTATGAACCACTTTATTGGCAAGTTCTGTATCTTTAATAATAGGACTGTCGAATAATCCCAGTCGCATTTTCACTTTTAGCACGTCAGCAACACGCGCATCAATCGTCTGCATCGAAACTTTTCCCTCTTTAATAATCTCTCTTAAAGGTTCAATAAAGGTTTCGGGAGTTCTAAAAGTTGTTCGCACATTTAAGCCCGCTTCCACCACTTGTCGAACTGCTTCTTTATAATCTTCGGCTACATTGTGCTTATCAGAAAGATACTCTACCGCCTCGCTATCCGAGACCACATAACCATCAAAGCCCATTTGTTGACGTAATAACTCAGTTAAAAAATAATAACTTCCCGTTACAGGTTCTCCATCATAATCGTTATAACTACTCATTACACCCATTGGCTTAGCCTCTTGTATCACCTTTTTAAAAGGATAAAGATATAGTTGGTGCATTTCGCGTGGTGCCACATGTGGATCAGTTCTAGCCTCTCCATCACGAGCTCCTTTAGGTACACTATAAACAGCAAAATGCTTTATCGTAGCAGCTACACCAGCTGATTGAACCCCTTGTGTCATCTGAACCCCCAACTCTGCAATATGAAAAGGATCTTCTCCATAGCATTCTATTACTCTCCCCCATCGAGGATCGCGAGCAACATCCAGTATGGGTGCATAAATATTGGTATACCCTAAAACCTTAGCTTCACGGCCAACCATCTGTCCTGCTTTATAAACCAAATCTTTATTCCACGTTGAACCTATACCAATTGGAGCAGGAAGAGGAGTGGCTTTTTTATGACACAAACCATGCACGCCTTCGTTGGTAAAATCAACTGGAATACCCATTCTGGTTTCTTCAATAAACCATTTTTGTATAATATTTATAGCCTCTGCATGATTGCTAAAAGGATAAGCATGCTCGGTATGGGTATAAGCCCGATTTTGAATGGTATTCAAATGTTCATCAATATTAGCAATACCATCTTTCCACACGCGGCTTTTCCATTTTTCGTTGGGCAATTCATCTTCCAACACTCTTGAAAAACCATAAAGCGTAGCCATCTGGCAGGTTTTCTCCTCCATGGTCATCTGCGATAAAAGATCCGTTACCCTGTCGTCGATATTTTGCGTAGGATCTTCAAAAATATCTTTTACCCCATTTTTATTAAAGTCAATCCACCCTTTATGATAGATTTTCTGTTTATCTTTTTTTACGCCAGCGGATGTCAATAGTACTAGACATAAAGTAGGTAAAAACAACTTGTAAAATTTTATTCCAGATAGATTCATAGTATTTTGTTTAATAATAATCAAAGCCTTACTCTTCGCGTGTATATACATTACAATAATAAAAATCAAAGTTATAAGCTATGCGGTGCTTAGGCATGGATTTTATACCCGCAGGCATGGACATATGATTCAATACATTAATTTTAGCCATTTCTATTAAAAAAATCACCTACAAAATTTTGATAAAGCTCGGCGCTCCATGAACATTTTCAACTACAGCCAATGCTCTATCTATTTCTTTTTTTGTCCCTCTTAACAAAAGAGAAACCGCGCCTTCGGCACCTTCCATCCTCCAGAACCATAACGAATGACTTCTTGGTTCGCAAATTGCTTAATGGCTTCTCCTTCTGTGAACAATTCTCACTTAACACATCAGAGCCATGGTGTTTTCCAATCCATATTTTCACTTTCAATTTAGCTATACTCTCCAATAAAATCCAGATTCTGAAAAAATTCTTTTTCTACACCTACAAGCATAATCAAGCGTAGTTTTTTTTCTGAATAACGAGATATAAATTCGCGACTATTCCTGTAATTAATACCCCATCCACATTGTCCTCATCCACGCATGGTAAAAAATTCTGCCAGAGAATTAACTTTAACCAAGAGAACGCTGAATGGACAAAAAACAGGGCAATTCAAAGTAGGAAAAGTTTATTGGAATGCAGTATAGCACTTGACATTGATCTTTTAATAAAATTATCATGGCTTTTATTTATAACTTTATTGCTAAAGACTAAAGTAATGTAATATATGGACCATCAATATAATACACATCCCAAAGAATATTAAACTTGTTGCACATCTTAGTACCTTTCAATATAAACGATATATGAAGCTTCTCAAATAGAGAACCTCCAAGGCACCGAGCACAGTAGGTTCACGAATATTTTTTATTATATAGTTAGGTTCTGGCATATAGTTTAAAGTAAATTAGTGACCTTTGTGCCTTTGTGCCTTTGTGGTAAAAAACAAATGGATTTGTTGCACTCCTGGTTAATCCCCATCTCCAAACCTTTAGCGTGGAACTTCCTCCTGAATACGAGTTTGGGACAGGCTCTTGCGTTCAGGAGCAGACGGAAGAGCCATTTGCACTTTACTTACGATTTTCTAATTGGCATTGAAAAATTTCAACTTTTGGAACAACCCCAAATTCGTTTTAATATATAAATATACCATCAGACACTCATGCCTAATTTGTTTTCTCTATGATAACAGAACTACCAAAAGCTTCACCCAGCTTAACTTTAATATCACTTCCGTTTCCTTTCAGGTTTGATATGATCAAGGTTTGCTTCCTACCGTCTTTTAAATAAACAGTAAGTTCTTCTGAAGATTTTGATTCTATTTTTTCGATAGCTGATTCTCCTTTATATGGCTCCAGAACAGTTAGGTAAACGGCTTCTTTTTGATTTACCCTAATAGCTATGGCTTTGCGATTAGGGTTGTTTTTCACCCACTTTTGTTTGCCTCCGTTAGGATATTTAGCGATTAGCAACTCCGCTTTTCGCGGCCATATGTGATGAACATCCAGCTTTGCTCCTCCATCATCAAATTCAACCTTGCTGCCCTTGTTGGTCAAATACCACTGTCCTTGCGTAAAATATTTGTATGGGGATTCATAGTCTGTGTTTACCGTATCCAACACTTCACCATGCTTTTTAGCCCCTTCTATATTTTTAAACCCAACTGGATGGAGCATCCAATCGTAAGTGTGTTTTTGGGGTGCTTTCATATAATCGGCCAAAACCACATAATCGTCGGTAACAACAGCTAACCGACGTTGAAGGACTGGCTTAAATTCCGGGTCAAATTCTTTATCATCCCATGGCGGAAACTTCTCAATGTTAAATGTCGGAATCTTTCGCCAACGGGCGATAGTTTGCGTAACGCTCACTTGCATCTTATCTCCGGCATAAAACAGGAGTTGCTCTGACGGAAGGGCTTCCTGCTGCAATTCATCGACCACCACCATATTATGAGTTAAGGATGTTTGCACACATTCTTTATATCCTGGTTTACCATATCCAAACCAGGCCATTTCGGTACCAAAGTATTTGTATCCATAACGATCTAAGGCCAGCATTCCTGTTCTATCGAACTGTCCGTGCCAGCCTCCATGCGTACCATATTTAAAATAAGCCTGAATCTGCTCCTCTCCATTTTGCCCTTCTTTTTGCGATCGAAGAGCTGAAATACCTACATTTGGCGCGAAAGCTGATTCTGTACGTGGATCTTTTACATCAGGCAATTCGGTAACTCCATACATTAAAGAAACCCATGAACTACGATTTGTTTTACCCAACACCCATGCCAATTCTTCCATACCATATTCACGATAAGACAGTTCATAGAATGGGTCGGGGTATGTTGCCTGCGAATCGTTGCTTGAAACCACGGCTGCATTTTCATCCATAAACGGGACGTAAGGACTTACCATATCTTCTAAACCTCTCGTACTTTTCCCGGCAGGTCCCCAATTATCGAATTTCATGCCCGTGAAACCTTCCTTGGCATTTTCAAAATCCTTGCTTTTATATTTCGCCGGAAAGCGTTTGTGATACAAGTCCCAGCCGTAATTTTCAAAAGCCTGGGCAACCAAACAATAACGTTGTGCTACCAGGTAACAGTAATTTACCGTACTTTCGAACCACCAACCATCAGCCATTACTCCTTTGCCTATTTGATCGGCCATACCACCATCAGCATAGGTCAGATGCTCCACCTCGGCCAAATCCTGCAAGTAGATAGCCACCAAAATAGCCCCTGCATTGGCACTGCCCTGATGGTTCATAATACCAATGGAAGTCATATGATGGCGATTTTGTTTCAGGTAATGACGGAAGATATCTACAATGTTTTTATGTTCCGTTTCCGAAAGTTCACTGTAGATAATGTCGCACGCTGCTGCCAGATGCAAAAAGAAATTGCCTTCATGAACCATAACACCTGTTGAACTAAACCTCCTTCGTCGGTAGATGGAGGTTTAGTTCGTTAAAAAACCATACATTTGGTTTTCAACTATTTTAATACATTTTAAAGATGAAAAAAAAGTACAGCAACACCAAAGAGTGTTGAAACATTATTGCACGCATTGCATGTGAGAATGGAAGTCGAGCACTTCTCAAACAGTTCCATCAATAACTATCTACGGTCAACCAGCCTGCTATGCTCTTTTTCCGGTAAACTCCCTGATGCGCTGGGGGAAAACGACCTCTATGATTTCCTGTTCTGGCTAAAAAACGACAAGAAACTGAGCCGATCCACGGTGCGTAACTACCTGCAAGGTTTGCGGTTTATGTACAAAAGCATTTACAAGCGTATCGATATCATTGATGACATCCCCTATCCTAAAGCCACCAAATACCTGCCAGAGATACCTGCCGGAAGGGAGGTACTGCAGCTCTTTAACGCAGCCCAAAGTCCCAAGCACAAGCTCCTGCTCAAGGTGATCTATTCGGCCGGGCTCAGACGAAACGAAGTGATCAACCTGAAAATCGAACATCTCGACTTTAAAAACCATCGTCTTTACATTAAAGACAGCAAGGGTAACAAAGATAGGTATACTATTTTGGCCAAATCTTTGGTGCCAGAGATAAAAAGTTATCTGCAAAGGTACAATCCGCAAGTATATCTTTTCAACGGCAGGTTTAAGGGGCAACCTTATAGCGAATCTGCTGTTAAATGGGGGTTCGAATATGCCCTTGACCGTTCCGGCATTACAAAACAGCTAACGCCTCATTCCCTTAGACACGCTTTTGCTTCGCATTTGTTGGCCATGAATGTTAATATTGTCACCATCCAAAAGCTTCTTGGGCATGACAGTATCCAAACTACCATGGTATACCTCCAGATCAATATGGAGCAGGGTTTAGAGTCGGTAGAATCCCCATTGGACAAGCTACAATGATGGGCCTTCCACGAACAGGCTTTGAGGTTGGTGATATTATCAGAAAACATAAGCATCCTCTTATTGAATCTGGCTATTTGAACGCCCATAAGAAAAAAGTGTTTACGAACCTGGCCAACTGTCGTACTGCCATATTAGGTTACCATAAGGACAAATGCGACAACGCAGATTGTTTGCATGAGCAATTTTCATACAACAGCTGCAGGGACAGGCATTGCCCCAAATGCAACGGCCTTAAAAAAGAACGTTGGATCTTGGACCGCGAGGCTGATCTTTTGCCCGTAAAGTATTACCATGTGGTATTTACGCTGCCCGAACAGGTCAATGCTTTATTTGTCGCACACCCCAAATCAATGTACAAGATTTTGTTTCGGGCAGTATCGGACACGGTCAAACAGTTTGCCTCAGACCATAAACATCTAGGGGCGCAAACAGGCATGGTGGCTATTTTACATACCTGGGGGCAAAACCTGGCTTTTCATCCCCATATACATTGTATCGTGCCTGGTGGTGGGCTTACCCCTGGCAACAAATGGAAAAACACTAAAAGCAACGGCAAGTACCTATATCCGGTTAAAGCATTAAGCGGCGTTTTCAGGGGCAAGTTCTGCGATTACCTGATAGAACTCCACAGAAAGGGTGATATTACTTTAGATGTCCCTTTTGATCCGGAACGTAAATACCTTCATCCTTTTTACAAAAACAAATGGGTGGTGTATGCCAAGTTACCTATGTACAATGCCAAGCAGGTTGTTGAGTATCTCGGAAGGTACACCCACAGGGTTGCCATAAGCAATCATCGTATAAAAAAAACGGATAATGAAAACGTTAGTTTCTCTTGGCTGAATTACAAAACCTCAAAGGTGGACATTATGCATCTTTCATATCTGGAATTCCTCAGAAGGTTTTCTATGCATGTTCTGCCTTCGGGGTTCATGAAAATACGGCATTACGGTATTTTGAGTTCTTCTAAGAAAAAAGAATGCCTGGAAATAATCAGGGAGGCTTTGCAGGTAACTGCGCCTGGATCTAAAAAAGGTATTGCATGGCAAGAACTTTTCATCATGCTCTTTGGGCATCCCCATGATCAATGT